>CAJOQZ010000199.1 GCA_905236585.1 uncultured Lachnospiraceae bacterium | reverse complement strand
GTTCGCTCTTGCCGTCATCCCCGACGAAAAACTGCGTTATCGCTATCGTAAGGTGAACGTCGCGAACGGATACAGCCTGTGTTCCGTTCTCGGTTTGGTTGGAGCGGATGCCGCGTATCGTTACGGCGAAAACTGGGTGGATGCTCTTGTTTCCTATCTCGATGCAAACCGGCAGTTTGTCGGAGAATATCTTACCGAACATATCCCGCAGATACGCTTGATTGAACCGGAGGGAACCTATCTGTTATGGTTGGATTGTTCGGACCTTGGACTGGAAAAAAACGAACTGCATCACTTAATTGAGGACGAAGCGAAACTCTGGCTCGACCACGGCGATATCTTCGGCGCAGCGTCCGCGCAGTATGAGCGGATTAATATCGCTGCTCCACGCTCGACGATGGAACAGGCTTTATGCCAGTTAAAAGAAGCCGTAAACCATCATATGCTGCATACGTAATTGCAAACGGTAAATTATGCAGTTTCACATAACGTATGAATAAAATAGTCAAACAACGGCAGACCGTCATCCGTATCGGGGCGGGCGTGTTCGAGGCACATCCGTTCGGGGTGCCATTGCACGCAGATGATCGGCAGGCTCTCATGCTCGATCGCTTCCAGAATCTGGTCGTCCGAAGCGGCAACCGCCAAAAGCCCTTTTCCTAATACATCGATCGCCTGATGATGGGCGCTGGTAACCATGATATTCGTCTTGTGATGCGCCTCATATAAAAAGGTACCCTGCTCGGTATGTACGGCATGCGAACGGTCCTTTGTCCCCATTTTCGTATGAAAATTCTTATGCTCCATATCCTGAATCAACGTGCCGCCGAAGTAGACGTTGACAAACTGCAAGCCCCGGCAAATGCCAAGGATCGGTTTTTTTAAGGCGACCGCTTTTTCCAAAACTTTCCATTCAAAAGCGTCCAATGCATCATCAATATCAACGCTGCCCTCGTTTTCTTTTCCATAGATTGCCGGATTAATATCCACGCCGCCGGGAATGACGATCCCGTCCAAATCTTTGATATTATCCAAATCTTCTTCTGCGATTAGCGGAAACGTCTTCGCACCGCAGGCTTCCAACGCCGCGTAATAGTTTTTCCGCCAGATCTCGCGGTCGCCGATCATACCGATGGTTTTCTTTTCATTCATGTCGCACGCTTCGTCCTTTAATAAAAAAAGTATAATACCCTCCAAGCGGTATTATACTCTTTACACTTTGGAATGAAAAGCAGTTTTTCTTATCAGTGTACCGTCACGGTCTCCAAAAACGCCTTCGCCCGTTCCGTTTTCGGATTCGCAAAAAATGCTTCCGGCGTGTTTTCCTCTAAGATTGCCCCGTCTTCCATGAAGATTACGCGGTTTGCTACCCTTCGCGCGAAATTCATTTCATGCGTCACGACAAGCATCGTCATCCCGTCTTTGGCAAGTGACGTCATAACGTCTAAGACTTCGTTAATCATCTCCGGGTCGAGTGCGCTTGTCGGCTCATCAAATAAAATTACTTCGGGATGCATTGCAAGCGCCCTTGCGATTGCGACACGCTGCTGCTGTCCGCCGGACAACTGCGCCGGAACTTTCGCCGCCTGTGAATCCACGCCGACCCGTTTCAATAGTTGCATTGCCTCCGCCTGTGCTTCTTTTTTCGGCTTATGCAGCACGTCGATCGGTGCTAACGTCACATTATCGAGGATTGTCCGATGCGCCAACAGATTGAACGACTGGAACACCATGCCGACCTTTGCCCGCATTTCGGCTAACTTTTTCCCTTCGGACGGCATTTCTTCCCCGTCAATTAAAATCTCCCCGCCATCGATCGTCTCCAAGCGGTTGATCGTCCGGCAAAGGGTGGATTTTCCGGAGCCGGATGGCCCGATAATCACAACGACTTCGCCCTTTTTCACCGACAGGTTGATGTCTTTTAATACATGATGTTCACCGAAAAACTTGTTGACCTGTTTTAATTCAATGATTACATCCGCTTTATGGTCCATAACAAAAATCCTTTATGATGCGGCGGTATTTGTCGTAGAGTCCGTACGGGATGCCGCGTAAACCGACGCCTTATTCAGAAGGTAATTGATAATGATATAAATGACCGCCACCACCAGATACACCGGAAGCATGGCATTGTAATTTGAAATCAGTACTTTCGCGTTCTGCATCAGGTCGGGGAAATTGACAACATAAGCGAACGTCGTATCTTTTACCACGATTACCAGTTCCGCGATCAACGAAGGAATGACATATCGGAACGCCTGAGGAAAAACGACCTTCAAAAACGTATGGGATTCCTTCATGCCAAGCGACATTGCCGCTTCTCTTTGTCCGTTCGGCACCGCATTGATCCCGGAGCGAAGCACTTCTGCGACAATCCCCGATGCGGAAATCGCCACCGGAAGAGAAATCCGCCATAACGGTGCCAACGTAATGCCGTACTGCGGGACAACAAGGAAGAAAAAGTAAACCAACAGCAGCGTCGGCACCCCTCTGGTAAACTCAATCAAAGCCCGTGCGATCGCCTGAAATGCCCGGATATTATTGATCCGGCCCAACATCATTAAAAAGGCAAGTCCAAAAGAGATGAATCCTGCAACCACGGCGGCTTCAAGCGTCCCGGCAAGACCTTCCCCAAGGAAAATCCATGTCGTCGGTTTTGCGAAGAAATACCAGTATCTCGCATCCAGCTGCCCCGTGATATAAAACTGCCGAACCGCAACATATATCAAAAGCATTACGGCAATAAAAGACAGTACGGTAAACACCTGAATCATGCGTTTCGTTTTTACTCCAGGCGGTTCATATAAGATGTCCCGGATCGAAGTCTGTGAAGTATTCATCGCAAAATCCTCACTTTCTGATCGATTCGGTTACCAACCCATCCGATGAATAACGCCGTCGCCAGATACATCATTGCCGAGATTACAAAGGCAGTCACTCCGCCAACCGCGTGTGTATTGATATAACTTACGATTCCGGTTAAGTCCGTCGGCTTCATCGGCACCTGTGAAGCAAGCGCCGTTGTAAGCATCGTAGATACCGCCAGATTCGTAAGCGGCAGTACGCTTGCACGCAAAGACTGCGGCAGAACGATCCGATAAATGATCTGCATAAAGGTAAGTCCCAGCGCCCTCGCCGCCTCAAACTGTCCGCGCCCTATGGTATTCATGCCCGACATGATGTATTCCGAGCAGAACGCAGACGGGATCAGAATCGTAACGACAAGGACACAGGAAAAGTATGACAGAACCACATTAATATATGGCAACGCATACACAACCAACATCAGCAGCGCAGTACCCGAAATATTGCGGAACACCTGTATATAGAACTCCCCCGCCGCGTTCAGCGGCTTAATGGGGGATACACGCATGACCGTTACAATAATTCCAATTACAAACGCTGCCGAAAATGAAATCGCCGTGAGCTTCCATGTGGTAAAAAGCGCCTGAACATATTCATTGCCGTATTGGTTTAAAAGTTCCTCTGCGCTCATAAAAGTATTTTTCTCCGTAACTATTCAGGTCAGCCCGAAGCACTTGTTGCTGAGGGCGTGTCAATAACTTGGCTTGCGAGCATCGGACACACTTTTCATGTGCGGAAAGCACCGTGTCCGATGCAATAACTGTTCAGGGTAACTGAACAGTTATTACTCTCCTACGGTCGGAGCCGCCGGTGCCGAGGAAATGCCCGTGCGGTCGCCTAAAGAAATCTGCCACAATTCGGTCCAGGTTCCATCGTCAACAACCTGCTTTAAGAAATCGTTCACAAACGCAACGCCGTCAGAATCCAGCGGCAAACCGATACCATAATTGTCCTCCGGTCCAAATACATCGCCCGCTAATTCATAGACACCCGGATTCTTCACCAATGTGCTAAGAAGCAACGTATAGTCCGTTACATACGCGTCAACACGTCCCTGCTCCAAAGCCGTGCAAGCCTGCTGATCGTCTTCAAACTCCTGAATCTCCGCTTCCGGGGCATACTCTGCCAAAATATCCGGTCC
>CAJOQZ010000198.1 GCA_905236585.1 uncultured Lachnospiraceae bacterium | reverse complement strand
GACAGCCAAAAGCCATTCGTTTATAATAGCCGAGGCTTGGCATAAAAAGGCTTGTGGCGGTTAAGGTATTACTATATGGAAGAAAATGTCCGACTGGCATACTTATATGATACGTACGGCGAACTGTTAAGCGTCCGCCAGCGGGAGATCTTCGAGGCAATTTGTTTTAACGACTTATCTCTCTCTGAAATCGCCGAAGAATCCAATACATCCCGACAGGCGGCGCATGACATCTACCGCCGGACGGTGCAGAAATTAGAATCGTTCGAAGCGGCGCTTCACTTAGTCGAGAAGTACAACCGCATCAAGGCGCGCGTTGAGCGCATCATCCATACGGCGGATATGAACGGGGCACAGGGTGATGCTTCGGCGATAGAAATCGCGGCGCTCGCGAAGGAAGTCTTAGAGGAACTGTAATGGCATTTGAGAGTTTATCGGACAAACTGCAGAACGTATTCAAGGAACTGCGGGGCAAGGGCAGACTTTCGGAAGATGACGTCAAGACCGCGTTAAAAGAAGTGCGGATGGCGCTTTTAGAGGCGGACGTCAACTTCAAAGTCGTTAAGAACTTCACGAAAACGGTGCAACAGCGCAGTATCGGCGAGGACGTGCTTACGGGCTTGAATCCCGGTCAGATGGTCATTAAGATCGTCAACGAAGAGATGACGTCCCTTATGGGTTCCGAGACGACGGAGATCGCATACCGCCCCGGACAGGAGATTACGATCCTTATGATGGTCGGTCTGCAGGGCGCCGGGAAAACGACGACGACCGCCAAACTTGCCGGTAAAATGAAATTAAAGGGCAAGCGTCCGCTGCTCGTTGCCTGCGACGTATACCGTCCGGCGGCGATCGAACAGTTGAAGATCAACGGCGAGAAGCAGGAAGTGCCCGTGTTTGCCATGGGCGATAAAAACAAGCCCGCCGATATCGCAAAAGCGGCGTTAGAACATGCGAAAAAGAATAACAACAACGTCGTCATCTTAGATACCGCCGGTCGTCTGCATGTCGATGAAGAGATGATGGACGAGTTAAAAGACATCAAGGCGTCCGTGGATGTCGCGCAGACGCTCCTTGTTGTCGACGCCATGACCGGACAAGACGCGGTGAATGTCGCGTCGTCCTTTGACGAACAGGTCGGAATCGACGGCGTGATCCTTACCAAACTCGACGGCGATACCAGAGGCGGCGCGGCGCTTTCCATCCGGGCGGTGACGGGGAAGCCGATCCTGTACTGCGGTATGGGGGAGAAGTTGTCCGACCTTGAGCAGTTTTACCCAGACCGCATGGCGTCCCGGATTTTAGGGATGGGGGACGTCCTTTCTCTGATTGAGAAGGCGGAGGCGGCGATTGATGAAGATACTGCGAAGAATTTAGGCGAGAAGATCAAAAAAGCCGAATTTGACTACAATGACTATTTAGAGTCCATGAACCAGATGAAAAAAATGGGCGGCTTGTCATCCATCTTAGGGATGCTTCCGGGGATGGGAATGAATGCCGGACAGATGCAGCAGCTTAACGATGCGATCGACGATAAAAAACTTTCGCATACCGAAGCGATCATCCAGTCCATGACGCCGGAAGAGAGAACGAATCCGAAATTGATGAATTTAAGCCGCAAGCGTCGTTTGGCGGCGGGTGCGGGGCTTGATATCGCGGAAGTCAATCGTTTTATCAAGCAGTTTGAACAGTCCCGGAAGATGATGAAGAAGATGCCGGGCATGTTAGGCGGCAAAAAGGGACGCATGAAGTTTCCTTTTTCATAGATTTTTAATGTGAGGTATTGTAAGGAGGTTACAACAATGGCAGTTAAAATCCGTTTAAGAAGAATGGGAAAGAAAAAGAATCCGTTTTATCGTATCGTGGTTGCGGACGCGAGAAGCCCGCGCGACGGTCGTTTCATCGACGAGATCGGTACCTATGATCCTTCGAAGAACCCCAGCGAATATCACGTAGACGAAGAAGCGGCGAAGAAATGGCTGTCGGACGGCGCAAAGCCGACGGAGACGGTCGGGCGGATTTTCAAATCGGTCGGTATTACCAAATAAATACGCATGAACGAAAAATTGAGAGGTGACGTGATGAAAGAGTTAGTAGAAGTAATTGCGAAGTCACTGGTCGATCACCCCGAGGAAGTCACCGTTACCGAAGAAGACAAAGGCAGGACATATGTTTTGAAACTCCGCGTGGCGGACGGCGATATGGGCAAAGTGATCGGTAAGCAGGGACGCATCGCAAAGGCAATTCGTTCCGTGGTAAAAGCGGCAGCCTCTAAGACGGATAAAAAAGTTGTCGTCGATATTGTAGATAACGAGTAAGGATGGAAGAGAAGTTTTTACGCGTCGGAGTGATTACGAAGACTCATGGTCTGCAGGGCGCCGTCAAGGTCTACCCCACGACCGACGAACCTGAAGTGCTATGCGAAGGGGCTTCGGCGTATATTGCGCAAAAAGGGGAGAATATCCCTGTTACCATTGCCGCGTCGAGCCGTTTTAAGAATCTCTATATCCTGAAGTTTGAAGAATATACGGATATCAATGATGTAGAGATTTTCAAAAACTGCGACCTTTTCATGGAAAAAGGGGCGCTGCCGGAGTTAAAAGAGAACGAATACTTTGTTTCCGACCTGATAGATATGGAAGTTGTCGACGAGGACGGCAGACTTTTGGGGAAGATACGGGAAGTATTGCAGACCGGCGCGAACGACGTCTATGTTGTGGCAACAGAGGAGGGCAAGGATATCCTGCTCCCCGCGATCCGCGACTGTATTTTATCCGTTTCGGTCGACGAGAAGCGGATGACGGTGCATCTTCTGCCGGGGCTTTTCGAGTGATGCGGTATTATATTTTGACGCTGTTTCCGGAAATGATACGCACGGCGCTTAACGAAAGCATTATCGGACGTGCGGCGGCGGCGGGCGCGATCGAACTGCATCCGGTCAATATCCGCGATTTTTCCGCAGACAGACATAAAAAGGTAGACGATTACCCGTACGGCGGCGGAGCGGGAATGGTGATGCAGGCGCAGCCCATTTACGATGCGTATCTATTTGCCAGAGAAAAAGCAGGGGAGAAAGCCCCCTGCATCTACTTAGGACCGCAGGGAGCGACGTTTAACCAGAAAAAAGCGCACGCCCTCGCAAAAGAAGAGGCGCTGATCTTAGTCTGCGGACACTATGAGGGCGTGGACGAGCGCGTCCTTGAGGAGATTGCCACCGACTATATTTCCGTCGGCGATTACGTCTTAACGGGCGGAGAGTTAGCGGCGATGATCGTCTGCGACGCGACGGCGCGGCTTCTGCCCGGCGTGCTTCACAATGACGCGTCGGCTGTAGGCGAAAGTTTTGAAAACGGGAGGATCGAATATCCGCAGTATTCGCGGCCTGCCGAATGGCGGGGCAGGCGGGTTCCCGATGTCTTATTGTCCGGCGACCACGCGAAAGTGGACGCATGGCGCAAGGAGCAGTCGCTGCTGCGAACGGAGCGGTTCCGCCCGGATCTTTTGTAGCAGGGCATAGATTTTTTGACACGGAAATCATAATTTTATGTTTCGAACAAATAATCTTCCGTGTTAGTCCCTAAGGCGTTCCCACCGTCGAACACTTAAGATTCGTTTGTTCCAGAGGCAAGATTGTATGAATTGATTTCCCCGAAGGAATTTTTTTCTTGCTATTTGCCGGTAAATGTGGTAATATAGCGGAGCGTTTTCTTTGTAAACGCAGGTTTAATGAAGCGATGTTCCTCTGTCGGAAAAGAAAAGGATTCGTTTATTAATAGAACGAACGCCGTTAAGAACGTCGAAGCAAAAGGAGGAATAGACAAATGACAGCAAAAGAGATCATTAAGTCCATCGAGGACGGGCAGTTAAAAGAGAATGTCACGGACTTCAATGTCGGCGATACGGTTCGCGTTCATGCGAAGATCAAAGAAGGCAACCGCGAGCGTGTGCAGGTATTCGAAGGCACGGTATTGAAGCGTCAGGGCGGCAGCAACCGCGAGACATTTACGGTTCGTAAGTTTTCGGGCGGCGTCGGCGTAGAGAAGACATGGCCGGTGCATACGCCGAACATAGACAAGATCGAAGTCGTTCGCCGGGGCAAGGTAAGACGTGCGAAACTCAATTACTTAAGAGGACGTATCGGCAAGCGTGCCAAGGTCAAAGAAGCAATGAACTAATGAACTAAAGTGAACCATCTCGCATGGCGGGATGGTTTTTGTTGCTGCGCAAGTCCCCCTACATACATATGAATGCTCGCAGACGAAGAAAACGGAATAATAAGCCTTTATGGAAAAGCGCGAGGGAATCCGACGCGAAGGCGGGCTTGAATTTTCGCCGGAGGCGGAAAAAGATCGATCTGTCCCGGATTCGT
>CAJOQZ010000197.1 GCA_905236585.1 uncultured Lachnospiraceae bacterium | reverse complement strand
AAGCTGCCTTTCCGTAAGCTGTGGGACTGCTTCCAATATGGCTTCCATCAAAAACGGACCTCCGCCGGATGAGGAATCCGGCCAGTCATCAAAATTTACCACAGCCTCCAAAATTTCCTTATAGTATTTTCGATATGCCTGATACGCCTCATAACGTTCCACTCTCCTTTTCAAGTCTTCTTTGCGGTCTAGATGGGTTATCAGGGTATTTCGATTACCGACGATATGGGAATTGGCATTTGCATAACAAATCGCATATTCTTTTGATTCTTCCTCCGTCGCAAACGAACACAGGAACCTCCCATAATCTCCGTCACTTAAACAGTCCCATCTAAAAAAGGCTAAGACATGTTTTGCCGACTGGAAGTTCTCCTCCCTGTTGTCCCCTCCATCTTCACCAGAAAGGTAATCGATGGAACCGTAAAAATCCAATTTTATGTTTCCCCGTTTCCTTCTGCGGCACCGCCTCCGGGATGTCGCAGGCGTCAATGGTCGTCAAAAGTTTCGAGGTGAGCCTGTCTTCCTCCAGTTCCATGATCCGCTCCGCCAGGTTCATTTCGGCTTCCTCCAAGGTTTTCCTGACATATCTGCCGTTGCCGAAATCCTTACTCTTTACTATCTTCCGATAGTTCTCCCGCAGCATGTCCATTGCCCGGTCGGTTAGGCGCAACTGCTTCTTTTTTGCCAAAAGTTTCGTGATCTCGCACAACTCATCCGCCGAATAATCGTCAAAACTCACCTGAAAAGCAATCCGCGACGACATCCCCGGATTCCGATCGAGAAACTCTTTCATCGGTTCGGGATATCCGGCGAAAATCACGATGACATCCTCCCGGTGGTTTTCCATTTCCTGCACCAGCGTGTTGATTGCCTCGTCCCCGTACCCGCTCCTGTAGCCGTCACACAGCGCGTATGCCTCGTCGATAAACAGTACGCCGCCCTGCGCCTCCCTAAAGCGCTTTTTCACCAACGGCGCCGTCATCCCGACATGATCGCCGACCAGATCCACACGTCCAACTTCAACAAAATTGCCCGTCGGCAGCACCTTCTCCTCTTTCAAAATCTCCGCGAACAGCCTTGCTACCGTCGTCTTCGCCGTGCCGGGATTGCCGGAAAAAACCATGTGCAGCGTTGCCTTGTCCCTCAGGATTCCTCTGTCCATGCACAGTTTATTGCGCTTATAATTCGCGATTGCCTTATGAATGACCTTTTTTACATCCATAAGTCCGATCAAATCATCCAATTCTTTTTGCGCTGTGCCGCTGGGTCGTTCTTTCCTCAAGCCGTCTTCCAGCATACAGATATCCTCTGTTTCGATCCGAAACAGCCTTCCCCTGCGGATTCCGGAGGCGTCCCCTCCCGCCGGAAGCAGCCGGGCTGCCTGGTTCTGCGCCGCACGGTCGAGCAGATTACGCACATACCTTCCATTACCGAAATTGTCCGTACACCGCACTTTTTCAAAAATGAAATGCGCTTGCTTTACCGCATCTTCGGTCACTGTAAATCCCCGCTCTGCGCTCATCTGCCGGAAGATATCCGTTAATTCCTCCGCCGAATAATCCGGGAAATCAATCCAATGTGGAATCCGGCTTTTCAAGCCCTCGTTGGACTTCATAAACTCCTTCATCCGATCGTTATAACCTGCCAGGATCACGATCACTTCGTCCCGGCGGTTTTCCATTTCCCGAATCAGCGTTGTTACAGCCACATCACTCTGTAAGGAATATGCAGATAAAGGAGTGTATGCGAACCGGTATCATAGATGCGCCAGTGTGCACCGTCCGTTTGCGCATCCTGCATGACCGGAAACACTTCTTTCAGCTGCCTCCATGAACAGGCAAATCCTTCCTGCCCGATAACATAATGCTTGTGATCCTTTGTGAAAAACTCAAGCAAACCCCTTCCGCCAAACCCATCCGGCTCCGTCAACGCAAAGACAACCGCCTGTGAAAAGTATGCATCCATCAGTTTATTTACATCCGTATAAATCCCGATCGGCTCCTCTCTGTCAAACAAATTTAACCGGCAAAGATAATAGTATTTCATCAGGCAGCCTCCTTCTTTTTTGTATAATGATATAAACAGTATAAAAAAAGCCGGTGTCTATAATCGACACTTCGGCTTGTCCTGTCAAAAATATTTATTGTGAATTTTTTGCCATCTCTACCGACTGACGTCTTTCATCGCCTGTATCAATTCTCTCTTCCATGCTCCTTGTTTCCGATACCAAACAAAAGCACTTGCCGCAGGCAAACTATAATTGTGCGACGAACATACGATAACCGGCAAATGAATATCTTTTTCTTTTATCTCCTGTATCAGTTTTTCTCCTGCGTCGCCTATGGGCGGCATCCCCTTCGCCGGTGGATAATGCATATCCGTTATCACAATATCATACGGCTCTGCCGAATCCATTGCATATACGATTTTATCCATCGCCTCCTCTACCGTTCCGGCTTTTTCTACATTGCTCCAGCCTTCCGATTTAAGCGTCATAACAATATCAATATACTTTTCGGACTTATCTTCAATAATAAGGATTTTCATTTCTTTGTTCCTTTCTTGCGGCTTCTCCAATAAAACGATCTCCCGCCGCTTTTTTGCGACGGTATCATAATTTCTTTGCCGCGGTTCTTCTTGACCCCATCAGAATACTGCTTAACTTCGGATTTTCTCTGTTCATTCAGTATATCCCTTACAAACTGGCATTTCAACAAAGACCTGCCTCCCGGCCGAATCCATTGTATGGCATGCCGCTTACAATATCTCCGTACCCGATGGTCAGAAAAAATCTGACCACCCTTCCACCATGGGAACCTGCCCGAAGCCGGTATATCCGCCCTCCGCAAAGGTTTTTCGGTAAGCAAACGCAAAGATGCCGAGCTGCGTCTTTTTCGGTCGTTGGATGTTCCAGTAAAACCGTTCGGGGGATATACAAAGGAAGCGAACCCCTTTCTCATCTTCCATAATATGATAGACCCTCACATCCTCTTCCTTTTCCAGTTTCTCCTTCATTGCCTTGGCGTAATCGGAGAGCGGCTTTTCGCTGACATCAATGTCAAGCGCTTCCAGCATTTTCTTCCGCTTCGCCGCTTCTTTTTCAAACGCCGCTGTATCCTTCCGATAAGCATCCGCATGTCTGCGAAGCGTCTCCATCTTCTTTTTCGTCAGGCGGAACGGGCGGGAAAGCGCCTCTTTTTGCAGCGCCGCGACCACGCCGGTTTTATCTACGCAGTCGCCGACCTCGGACAGTGCCAGCGCAAGGAATGCCATTACCATCTCCGACGAACAATCGCCGTCTTCTTCAATGATATCCCAGCCCAGCCGGTCGATCAGTTCATCCGTTTCCGTAAATTCCCCTAGCCGATTCAGCCGTTCGGAATCCATCTCCTTTTTCAGCATATGATAGATACCGGCACGCGACGTATATACGCGCAGTTTCGGATTGGCAGCATACCAACGGTCAGGGAGATAATCAATCCCGCAGCAGCTTCTGACATATTCGCGAACCTCCTTCCACAGACGGACGAATTTCTTTTTCGTTTCCTTATCAAAGCCGTCAAACTTATCGAGCGAACGCCGCACCTTTTCCAGTTCCTCATAGTAATACACCCATGCGAGATTCTCCTCATCCTCGTCGCAATAGGGCAGATAGTTGAAATGATCGCTTACGCCCTCCAATCGTAACAGTTTAACCAGCGGAAACACATACTTTGCTGCAAAAAACTCAGTTGCTCTTTTCTTTTCCATAGGACATCCTCCTTACGTGCTATTGTTTGTTCCCTATTATTAAACAGAACTTTTGGAAACATCCGTAAAACGGCTCTTCATTTTCGTTACATCCCTATTATGGAAATCCTTACCCTTAACATTTTACAGACCGGCGCCGGAACACCACTTTTATTTGAAGTATAAAAAAACCGGTGCCTATAACTGGCACCGGAGGCGTTGTTGAAAAACCCAACTACTTATTCATTTTACCAATGGACGCTAATGTAGGAATTTTTGCGGGGCAAACATCCACGCAGGAAAGCGACTTTGAACAGCCTTTGGCAAAATGCACATTATATTCCTTTTTGATCTTCTTATCCAAGACGCTGCTTCTTGCCGCAATAAGATAACAATCATTTGCAAACAGCGCTCCAAAAAATCTCCTGCCGCCGCCGTAGTTCGGACACACCTCAAGACAAAGCCCGCATTTTAGGCATTTGGCGGCAGCATACATATGTTCATATTCGTTCGTATCCGCCTTTTTATACTCGCCAATATAAGCATTTACATCCCTTAGATTATCCTGAATGATCCCTCTGTCCACAACAAGGTCTGAAATTACCGGGAACTTTTTTAACGGCTCTAATATCAGCCGATCCCCCTTCATATCCCTTAAAAAAGTCTCACAGGCAAGCGCGGGGATTCCATTGATTACCATGGCGCATCCGCCGCACATGCCTTGCAGACAGGAACATTCCCATTGGATTCTTGGCGCCGGGTTTCCATTAATATCCTTTAAATCATCCTTGTAATTGAGTTCGTCAAGCATCCCTGCCACGGACTGATCTTCTTTTTTTTCGTAATAAAATTCCTGCCAGTATGGCTCTGCGCCGGGCTCCCTCCGACGCAATATCTTAATGTTCATATTCATCCCCACGGTCATATCGGATCTTATAGGCTCCATTATCATAGGAGATTATCGTAGCTGCTGCATATTCATCTTTTTTCTCCTTATAATCCATTCTGGCATGCGCTCCCCTGCTTTCTTTTCTCTCTCCGGCGCATAGAAGCGTCGCTTTTGCGAGAGTCAGTATGCCCTCCAGGGAATAGCACAGGTACGCCATTTCGGAATTGTCATAATGTATTTTATCCGCAACAGACAGGAAAAATGTTACATCTTCGATTCCCTGCGAAATCTTTCTTTCACTTCTTGATATCCCAAGATTCTTATTCATGCTCTCCGCCAGCATGTCTCTGATATACATCACGGGAAAAACACTTTTCGACTGTCTTAGCGTTCTTAATCTTTCCCTTTCCTCATCCAACTGCCTACCAAAATCTTCGCATTTTCCGTTGCCCGCAGACATGCTGATATCTTTCGCTGCCGTTATGCCGCTGTAAACAGCCGCAAGAAGAGAGTTTCCTCCGAGCCTGTTAGCGCCGTGATATATCGATGCGCATTCGCCTATTGCATACAGATTTTTTATGTTTGTCTCGTGGTTGTTCTTTACGGCAATTCCACCCATGAAAAAATGCACAGACGGCGCAACCGGGATGCACTGCTTTGATATATCAATGCCTCTGTATTTCAGACACAAGTCATATACTTCCCCTAGCCTCTTTATAATTTCTTCTTTCCCAAGAAATGTTATATCCAAAAAGACCTCTTTTTGGGTCTCATCGATACATCTTGCAACCACATCCCTTGGCATAAGATTACCTTTTTTGCCAAACTTCTCTTCCAAGAAATAAACTCTGTTTTTGCCGTCTACGTAAAACAGTCTTCCCCCTTCGCCGCGTACCGCTTCAGATATCAGCATCCTCTTTTGCGCAGTTTCTATCGTTGTCGGATGATACTGAATAAATTCCAGATTCTTAAGTTCCACTCCCTGCATAAACAACTTTCCCTCTGCGTATCCATCGCATAAGGTCGAGCCCGTCGTTTTTCCAAACAGGGCGTTTTGCCCGCCGGTGGCAATAACTACGCCGTCAGCCTCAATCATCTCCAGATCTGCCGTCGCCTCATTATAAAAAACCGCGCCATAACAGACGCCGCCTTTGATAAGGGCGCTGTAAAAATCCATCCAGTAACGCCGCTTTATCATCCCAGCGCCTTCGTAGCGCCTTGCCTCCATAACAAGCGCAGTGACAATCTGCTTCCCCGTTGAAGCCCCACAATAACAGGTTCTGTTAAAAGACTGTCCTCCAAAGGCTCTTTGGGCAATGCTTCCATCCGGATTTATTGAAAAAACCGTTCCAAGTTTTTCAAGCCACCGGATTATTTGGGGAGCCGCCGTGCATAAACCGCTTACCGCCTCTTTTCCGGCAATATTGCACCCTCCTTTTAGCGTATCTTCAATATGCGCGGAAACACTATCCCCGCCCGCACGGCCGTTTAATACCGCGTTGATTCCCCCTGCCGCCATAACCGACTGCGATCTCTCGGAGGGAAAAGGAGATGCCAATATCACCTCCATGCCGCTTTTTGCACAAGCAATCGCACAACTAAGTCCGGATATTCCACTGCCGACAATAAGTACTTTTTTCATTTGAATCCTACTCAAATATTGTTTATCAAACTGATATGCGTATGAATGCTAATCGCAGCAACAATAACAAACACAAGCGCACACGCCCGCATCAGAAGCCTGTCATAGGCCTTTCTTTTTTCATCATCATACAGCCATCCCAGCGTAATCAGTGCCTTGGTAAAGGAGGCGCTTACATGCAAAAACAGCGCGGCATAAAACATAACCAAAAAACCTTCCAAAACAACAAATTCCACTCCGTTTGAGATGTTTTGCAAAAGTTGAAACTCATTTACATGTATCGGAAGCAAAAGTATCATAAGCAATGCAGAAATCCTTTGTATCAGCGTTCTGATATTCAGTTTCTTATAGAGAATTGTCTTTGCATCATGCAGCACAAAGATACTGACGACAGACAAAAACACATGAAGCAAAACAGCCGCCAAAAGCGTAAAACCAAACGCCGCGCTTAGCATAGGATTGTAAAAGAACGCAATATAAGAAAACAACTGATATGCCGCATGCAAAACAAGCATCAGAATGGAAATAAGTGCAAGATAAGCATTTGCTTTTTTCACAAACATAGTATGCCTTTATTCTTTCTTTATCCGTTGTAATATTGCAAAACAAGAATCAAAAAAACCGCTACTTCAATTCCAATATCTTCGATCCCTGTATCTTCACTTTATATGTATGATCCGGGAAAACCTCGTTCCAGATCTCGGCGGGAACATCATAGGTTTTCTCCTTGCCTTTCCTCTTGGTAAAACCCGTGACGTTATACTCTTCAGAACGTCTGCCTTCCCGTTCGTTTTCGCCAAGTACGACATCGCCGTAGAATGGGTTTTTGTCGTTCGCCGTCGTCGTCACGTCGCGCTCATGCATCCAGCGCCAAATCGTGTAATAATACTTCGTCTGATACACGGGAACGTCCCTGTAGACAGGTTCCTCCTCATAATAAGTCTCGGTCTTGTACCGCGGCGTCCTTGTTGTATGTTCGGTAAATGTCCCGTCCCCGTTGTCGGAATAGGAAGTGCTCTCATCATAGCCGTCTATGACATCTCTTGTTTTTGCCACCCGTTCGTAATAATCCAGCACTTCGTCATAATGATGGATTTCTCTTGCCGTACGTATCAGCGTGCCGTCGGCGGGCAAATACCAGTCGCTCTCCTCAACTTCCCTGTATTTTTCTATTTCGATGTTGTACCGCCAACTGACGGCGGATACGGTAAGATTCTTGGTCTTCGGCAAAAACAAGGATACGATCCCCGTGATGATGGCGATCAAAAACAGCATGGAAAGAATCAGTTTCCCGATATTGAACGCCTTCCGCTCAGAACGAATATTCGCCTGCTCCTTCGTACCTCCCCCGCTCGTCATGCTGGCCGCATGATTTTTTTCCTTCTGTTCCTGCCTTTCAAAGTAGTCATAACTTTTATCATCTCGCTCGGCGCCGCAGTTTTTGCATTTGACGGCAGAAGCAGAATTGAAGGATCGGCACCAAGTGCACATCCAGTCCGCGCCTTTGCCCTTCGACTTCGCATCCTCTTCGCTCAAATACGTTATGTCTTGGTCCATGTAAAACCGGACATCCTTCGTCCGCGTCGCGCCGCAGTTCGGACAGTCCTGCAAAGTCCCTTTGATTTTCTTCGTTTGGCAAAACGGGCAGTCCCAATAGCCCATTACGATTTTATCAGCCATGGCTCACCTTGTATAAAAGATGGTTTCTGTAACATACGTGATTTCCACGGCATCATGACCATCTGTCGTTTCCCATTTGCTCATGATGCGCTCTATCACTATGTCTAAATCTTCTTCTTTTAGTTCCGGCAGAAGCAGGAAAAACTGGGTGGTGCCGCTTTGCATGATAATGTCGCCTCGTCAGAGGCGTAGTTTTTGATCAGCATTTCCGACATGCCGTTTACCACATTGACCGGCGTCCGCAGTTCATGGGAAATGTTTGAAAGAAAGTCCTCCATGTCGGCATCTACCGCCTCGATCCGCGCATCCTTTTCCTCGGCAGTTAGGCGGGAGGCGCGCCGCTCTTCAATGGTCTTTTTACAACTGAAACAAAAAAGTCCCACCATTACAAGCGAACCCGCCGTCGTAAGCAGCACATGCGACATGTCGGACCGTGCGCCTGAAAATGCAAAGAAAAGCCTAATGCATGACAAAATACCGTATTCCGCAAGCAGAAGGCGCAGCATATATACGCGGTTAAAAAATGAAAACACTGCCAGCAGCAGCATGACATCCAATGCAAGATCCACGGCGCCGTCGTCGTGGATGCCCCGAAAGAATACGACAAGCATTGTAATGGCAAGATACAGCGGCTTT
>CAJOQZ010000196.1 GCA_905236585.1 uncultured Lachnospiraceae bacterium | reverse complement strand
TACCGGCTTTTTGATAAAGGCGGATAAAAAAGCCTTCATGGAACTGGTTCATAAAGAGGGGCTTACTCCGACCAGTGCGGCGGCGGTATTTTTATCCCATGCCGCGATGCGGCTTTATCCGGAGAATACAAAGCCCATCAAGACGGCAATACCGGTAAATATCCGAAAAGCGGTGGACATGGCAAATACCTACAAAAACTCCACGCTTGATATCGGGCTGTATTTCGATCCGAAAGAGATGGCGGGAAGATCCGTCGGCGAGCAGGGAAAGATCTTACGTTCGCAGTTGAAGGCGCAGACTGCCCCGGTACATCTTAAGACGCTTGCCAACAATTTTACGGCGTTTGTTAAAGGCAATGAAGAACTGTCCGATTATCAGGCACGGGTGGCGAAATTCGCCGAACTGCCGCGGGCATCCGTAGATACCGTCTTTTTGAGTTATGTCGGCTCACTCCATCTGCCCGGTTACGAGGATGAGGTGACGGATATCGACCTGGTATCCCCGCCGCGCAACAGCATCATCATCAACTTAACCGAAATGGGCGGACATTTCGTTTTCAGTTTCCGCCAGAACGTATCTTCGTCATTCTTCGTGGACGCGTTTACGGAGATTTTGAATGAAAACGGCATTCCGTCGGGATGCTCCGGCGGAGCGTCCTTTACGGTTCCATATGTGGCTTACCGTGAGACAATGGGGCTTGTCAAAGCAAAAGCAAACGAATAAAATTCGTGTTCCATAAATCCTTCAACGGTAAACAAAGGCATCACAAAATCAGGAAGGAATCCGATATGAAGCAACCGGCTATTTCAGTAATCATTCCCATGTACAATGCCGTACGCTATATCACGCATTGCATCGATGGGCTTTTGGCGCAGACATTTACGGATATTGAGATCATCGTCGTGGACGACTGTTCTTCGGACGGAAGCGCCGCATTGGTAAAAGAGCGTTATGACGGCAACGAAAAGGTCATCCTTTTGCAACAGGAGAAAAACGGCGGTCCCGCACCCGCAAGAAATACGGGAATGAAAAAGGCGTGTGGGGAATATATCACCTTTGTGGACTGTGACGACGCGCTTGTCCCTGATGCGCTGGAAAAACTGTATACAGCGGCAAAGGATACACAGGCAGAAGTCGTGCATACGACGGGCTGCCTGATGCCGATGGCGGAGCCGATGCCGGACGATCTTTTTTCGGTAGCAAAAGACGATCTCTTAGTCAACATCCAGGACCAACAGGCGCCGACGGCAGTGTCGTTCGCAAGCGACGATATGCAGACGCGGGTGGAGGACTGGCTTTTGCACAAGTATCAGGGCAATGTCTGGGGAAAACTCTTTTTGCGTAAGTTTCTGGAGGAACATGATCTGCATTTCGCGGATTTGAAACTCTCCGAGGATCAGATCTTTTGCTTTTCCTGCCTGCTTTTCGCAAAGCGCTATGTGCAGATCCCGGAGCAGCTGAATATCTACCGGATCGCGTCCGACAGCCTTTCGCGGGGAGCAAAGACCCCTGCCTACATGGAAAAGGTGCTGCGGGCGACCTTTACGGCGTCGAGCGAGATCGTATCCGTAATGAAGCGGGCGCCGTTTTTTGCCGCGCACCCGGAATACATCGAAAGGATCAACGCCTATACCCAAAATTCCATGGAACGGCTCTATATCCGCCCGAGTTATACGAGGACGGACAACGAAGCGATGAAGGCAGACCCGAAATTACATGCGCTGTGGGAGGAGTTCTTCGGGGACAACGGTCCCTTTGTGGAAAGCACGTTTTACGGGCTGCATGACTTACAGCCGGAAGTGCCGGATTTTCTCGGGGAGATGAATACGGTTGCCTTTTGGAAAAAAGTGAAAGCGGGGGAGATTAAATTATGAGTGCGAAAATCTCTGTTGTAATCCCGATGTATAACGCCGCGCAGTATATCACACACTGCGTGGATGCGCTGCTTAGGCAGACCGTCGGCGACATTGAGGTCGTCGTCGTGGACGACTGCTCTACGGACGAAGGCTTTTTGCTTTGTACGGAAAAGTACGCGGGTAATGACAACGTAAAAATATTAAAACAACCAAAGAATATGGGACCCGGCGCGGCGCGGAATACCGGCATCGCGGCGGCGACGGGAGAATACGTTACCTTTGTGGACAGCGATGACGCGATCCTTGCCGATGCATTTGCGAAAATGTACGCGGCGGCAAAAGAGACGGACGCGGATGTACTCCATGTCGGCGGCGCGCTGATCCCGTTCGCGAAGGAGCTGCCGGACGATCTGTCCGGGATGACGGAAAAAGAGCGCATCCCCTTCCTTTTGGACGGAAAAGAGGCGACCAAGGTAACGGTTTTATCCGAAGATATGCGGATTCGGATGGATGAGTGGCTTACGCACGCGCATCACTGGAACATCTGGAGCAAACTGTACCGGCGGACGTTTTTGCTGGAGCATAAGATCACATTTACCGATCTTTCGCTTTCGGAGGATCAGAACTTCGCGTTCCACTGCCTGTTGCACGCGAAGAATTATGTAAAAATGCCGGGCTTCTTCTATCTCTACCGGATATCCGGGGAGAGCCTTTCCCGGGGCAAAAAGGATCTTGCCTTCATGGCGAAACTTTTACGGACGACCTTTGCCCTGTCAAAATGCATGGACGATACGATGGATACGCATCCGTTCTTTGCGGAGCATCCCGAATACCGGGAGAAGGTAAAGGCATTTTGTCTTGCCTTTTTGGAGAACGGCTATACGAAGGACTGCTACCGAATGCTTTCGCGGGCGGACATGGAGAATGATGCGGCGATCCGCGACATTTTTGTGCGGCACTTCGGCAGCAACGCGGGGTATGTGGCGAAGCAGTTTTACGACGCGCACGACGCGCTGCCCGCACCGGAGGGGGAGGCGCCCGATATGAATTCTTATGAATTTTGGGCGGCGATGGTGGCAAAGTTCGGTGAGGGCGCCGTCATAAAGATCGGAGGTTAGATCATATGCAAAGGATTTCAACGGAAGGATGTCCGGTGATCGGCAAGGGACTGTTCGGTACGGTCTACCGCATCGCGGACGATAAGATCATTAAGGTGGCAAACGACATCAAAAAGCCTGGCACGATGGAGCGGCTCGAATACGAGGAACTCGCGGCGGAGGTGCTTTATGACAACGGCATTCCGACGGCGCAGCCCTTCGGGCTTGCCGAAGCAGGAGACAGCGCGGGCGTCATCTACGAAATGGTAGAGGGGCTGGAACTGTATGATTATTTGGAGCAGAAGCCCGAAAAGTCACAGACGATGATCGAGGGCGTGGCGGATATCCTCTTAAAACTGCACGGGTGCGTGCCGCAGAAGACGGGTCTGCTTAAAATGAAGGATAAACTGCTGGGACTGCTTGCCGCACAAAAAAAAGCATTGCCCGAAGCGGAATACGAAAAAAAGAAGGCTGCCTACGAAGCCCTGCCGGAGCGGGATACGTTAGTACACGGCGACTTGAACCCGGGCAATATCCTTGTTGGCCCGGACGATAAGCCGGTGCTGATCGATGTCGGCAGCATCTCGACGGGGCATCCGTATTTTGAGTTTTTGAATATGCAGCAGCCGTATCTTCTGCTTTCGGATGTGGAGTATGGGAAAGCACAGATCGATGAGTTTATGATGAAGCGGGTCGGAATCCCCGACGCAAAGGAATTTGCCGCACGGACGGCGCTTTTGTTCGATTTTTACGACCGGCTGTGGAAAGCATATTTTAGGGATTTAAGTGAGGAAGAACGGACGCTTGTGATCGGCAATCTGAAGAAGCAGGCGTTTTCCCAGACGATTCCTTTCTACGGCAGGCTTACACTGCCGGATGAGGAGAAAAAACGGCGGACGCTTTCGCTTTTGAAAGAAAAGAACGCGGCATATCAGAAAGAGGTCGGACCGGTCGAGGCATGGTGGCCGGAAGGTTTTTAACATAAGAGGAGGAAAAAATGCAGGTAACATCGGAACACGGGAAACTGACCATCGCTTTGCCCGAACGGATTGACGGGGCGAATGCCGAAAATGTAAAAAAGGATATCCAAGAGGCAATGTCCAAAGAGGAATACGGCACGCTGTGCTTTGATGCGGGAGCGCTTTCCTATATTTCCAGCGCGGGGCTTCGGGTGCTGCTTTCGCTGCAAAAGGAGTGCGGCAGACCGGCGCGTGTAGAAAATGTTTCGGACAGCGTATATGAGATTTTTGACGTGACGGGCTTTACCGATATCTTTACCGTGTTAAAAAAGCCGAAGGAGTTATCCATAGCAGGCTGCAGGATTATCGGCAGAGGCACTTTCGGCACGGTATACCGATTGGATGACGAGCGGGTGGTAAAGGTCTATAACACCGACCGTCCGGTCTCCATGGAGGGCATCGAAAAGGAGAAAAGGCTGGCGCGCGAGGTCTTCGTCAAGGGCATCCCGACCGCGCTGTCTTTTGATGTGGTACACACCGAAGAGGGATACGGTCTGGTATTTGAACTGCTCGAAGCGAATACGGTACTCGATTACATGTTTTCCCATCCCGAAAAAGAGGATGAGATGACGGACAAGATCTGCGCGATGCTGCGCAAACTGCATAGTGCGGAACTTTTAGGGGACAATGTCGCTTCCATGAAAAACATGCTGCTTCGGATGTCCGGTGCGGCGGGCAAAGTCTTTACCGAAGAGGAGATGGGACGTTTCCGCAAACTGATCGCCGATACGCCGGAGCGCCACACGATGATCCACGGGGATTTCCACCCGGGCAATATCATGATCGACAAAAACGGCGAACTGGTGCTGATCGATGTCGGCGATATGTCCACATCCCATCCGTTCTTTGAATTTTTTGATATGTATCCTGACTTCCTTTTAACGGATGAGGTCGAATACGGACGGGATGTGATGGACGGACGGACCAAGGACTATCTGCATCTTGCCTCGGATGAGGAACTTTCAGGCGGCAAGGATTTTATGCGGGCGTATTGGAATCGCCTTTTGCACACCTATTTCGCGGGACACAGCGAGGAAGAGATTTCGACCTTCGACTCCTATTTCCGGGGAATGGGGCGGTTCAAGCAGTTCATGACGGTTTTTAGGCTGCCGGATACGGACCCCGAGGCGAAGAAGCGGGAGGTTGCCCGCGCCAAGGAGCATTTCTTTGAGGAGTTTGACAAGATTCCGCCGGTGGCGCAGTGGTGGCCGAAGGAACTGTAAGGCAATGTTTGTGAAGACAATTGAGTTTCATATAGGAGCAATGTTATGATCGATACCGGAATCATCAATATGTTTTATTTCTACGCCATCAAGGCAAAGGCGGAAGTGGAGCGGAACCGGGTGCGCTTAAAAGGGATTGCCGTTGACCCGGAAGTTTTGCGGCAGGCAGTGCAAAAGGCGGTGGACCGGAATTATTACTTCGGGCTGACTCCCGTGCTGAATGCAGCAGGACAGGTTTTTTTTGAAAAAAACAAAAAGCCGGTGGAGGTCTATCCGGACAATGATACCTATGCCGTATTAGGCACCGAGGAGACGAACGGGTATCTGTTTCGGGTGCTTTATACCAAAGATTCCATCGGCGTCAGCCATTTTCACGCCCTCTCCGACGGACGGGGCGCCATTGCATTCTTAGTCTCCATATTGTATTATTATCTGACGCTTACGGGGCATACGGTAAGCCCCCAAGGGGTTCTTTGCGACAAGACGCCCGAGGAGGCGTCCGAGCGGGACATTTTGACCGACCAGATTCCGGAAGGGCTTACCTATAAGGGCGCGGACATCCCCGGAGAAGTCTTCGTGGTTCCCGAAGGGAATGCTTTAATGAAGACACCGTATACCAAGAAGATCGATATCGCATTTCCGGCGAAGCAGCTTCTTTCCAAAGCAAAGGAATATGACGCGACGCCGGTGCCTTTCGTGTCGGTGCTTGCCGGACGCGCAATAGACCGTGTCTACGGGGTGGGAGAGCAGACCGTGACGGCTTCGGTGCTTGTCGATATGCACGAAATGAACCACAGCCGGGCGCTTTCCAACTACTGTTCCAATCTGTATCTGCCCCTTACGGCAGATGTGCGCGACGGCGGGATGAAGGAGGCAGTCGACGATCAAAAGCGTTGGCTTGTCGAATCCAATACCCCGGACAAACTGTTTGCAAAACTTTGTGAACTTAAAATGATGGAGCCGATGATGCGGAAGACGCCGCTTAACGATCCGCAGTTCTTAAAGGCGGCAATGAAAGGCGACGCAAAGGTGGGAAAGGCGCGGGCAACCTATTTTCTGACAAATGTCGGCAAGGTGCGTTTTCCGGCGGATATGACCGAATTTATCGACTCCTGTGATTTTAACAGTATGAATACGGGAACCAACCCGATCCTGTCCCTTATGACGTTAGGCGATAAAGGACATATTTATGTGACGCAGAACTTCGAGGCGTTGGATCTTGCCGAAGCGATCTGTGCCGTTATGAACGAAAACGCAATCGACGCAGTATGCACCGACTGCGGACTGACGCGGGCGGATACGGTGGAACCGGCACGTTTTGCGACAGTATCGGGTGAATAAAAGGAGAAAAGAGGAGAAAAGAGGAGAAAAGAGGAGGATACATGAGACAGATCGGCGCGATTAACACGCAATATTATTACTTCGGAAGCGGCGTCAAATCCGCTACTGCAAGTTACATCTATAAGATAGACCGGACGGTGGATGCGTCGCTTTTGGAAAAAGCAACGGCGGACGTCCTGCCGCGGTTTCATTATTTTCGGCTGCGTCCGTATCTCGATAGTGAGGGCGGGCTGTGTTTTAAGGAAAACCATCTTCCGCCGAGGGTGTTCCCCGACGACGGGAGCGTGATGTGTCTGGGCACGGACGAAACGGACGGGTATCTGTTTCGGGTGCTGTATAAGGATGATTGCATCCGCGTCATGGCGTTCCACGGAATGGCGGACGGACGTGGGATCAACGCCTTCGGGCTGGCGATCGTCTACCGGTATCTGACGCTCTGCGGCATTGAAATGGAGCCGGAGGGGATGATCACTACCATGGATACGCCGGTGGATGCGACGGAGACAGATGACTTTATCGCCCGCTGTACGGCAGAGGCGGGAGGCAGCACAGCGG
>CAJOQZ010000195.1 GCA_905236585.1 uncultured Lachnospiraceae bacterium | reverse complement strand
GTATGAACAAACAAGTGCATATAAACAAACAAGTGATAACCACTTGTTTATGCACACCCTCAACCAACCAGCGCCGACCATCTTCCAACACCGCATTCCGGGACTCGTTATGATTGCAAACAAAAAAGAGCCTCCGATGTCGAAAAGCCCTTGTTTCAAGCCACTTTTGAGGGTGTCTGCCAATCACATTCTTGTATCAGAATCGACCGTTTAGCCTCAGCAATGGTCTTTCCCGGCTCTGGTCGAACGCACTCAACCATGGCTTTGATAAGCGGGCGCGGAGTGAAATATTGTCCTGCACCGCTCTTGATATCTTCCGCATTTTTCTGGAGCAAACCTTCGTAGATCTCTCCTTTGACATCAGAGGACATCGCCACCCAGTTTTCCTTATCGATCATCTGGACAACGCGATAGAGTATTGCAACATTACTGATCTTACCCACCGCGCCCTTGAAAATCTGTCCGAGAATGCCGCTTTCTTCGCAAAGTTTTTCAAGGGTATTCTTATACTGTGTTTCCAATTCAGCGCCTTTAAGCGTATTCATATCCGACCATGTATAGCCCTTTGGAATCCCGGTTTCTCTCTTGTAAGGCGGTCTGGAGTACTCATCGGACATTTTCAGGAAAATCAGATAAGTCAACTGCTCCAGATAATCCCCATAGGAAACGCCGTCATCCCGGAGCGGATTACATAGTCCCCACACCTTTGATACGATTGCAGAGGCATTTTCATTTGTCATCTTCTTTATCCTCCATTTCTTCTTCGTTATCAAGCAACCGCTTCAAGGTTTCAATGTCAGGCAGCGCTTTTCTTAATTCATCGGACATATCCTTCGATGTCTTATAAGTTGCCACGCCCATAGGCTTCGTATAATCCTGAATCACGTAATCGACAAAAGATTTGTTCATATCCTTGCAAAGAATCAAACCATATGTAATTCGGCAGATGTATCTGCCAAATTACGGGATTTCAACTCTTCTGTTCCGGAAATGCCTATTTCAAATATCTGCCACTCCTCATAAAAGGTACGCATATTCCGAAGATTTCTGGGGGAAAATCCTTTAAGCCCCGGCATTTCCTTGTCAAGTTGCTCGCTAATTGTATCTATAGCCCCTTTGCCCCAAAAACCATTACGGGAATTAAGGGATATATATTTCCCTATGCCAAAGTACAGCATAAGTTGCTTCTCATTCACAGACTTTGCCGCTTCATACTGGCTGTTTAATATAGCTGTTTTAATCGCTTGGACTGCCTCATTATAGGTTTGTCTCTCACTCATTGCCCGTTCCTCCAGTATTCGATTGTGCAAGAGCAACTTGCACGAATATATTGATACTCAAAATACTACAGTTTCCCTTCAAATGCTTCTTTCAAAATGCTTTGGCGCATGGCTTCGGCTTGTGAAAGAGCGGTGTTGACTGTTTGTTCGATGCTGTCACAAACGGAAAGGCGAGATTCAATTTCGTTTACTATTCTATCTTGAACTATTCTTTCAGTTGTAGGAACAAGAACTTTTTTGAGAGACTGCCCTGTTAAATGCTTTATCCCTGTACCAGTAAACAACGGCTTTAGTTGCCCTCTTTGCGCTGCGTAATATAAGAAATACATGTAAAACTTTGGGTTTGAGTTGTCAGTAAAGCGAACCCTGTGAAGTGCTTTTTGATAGAAAATAATATCATCACTATCCCATACCGCACAGCGACCGGGCTCTCCACCTTCGCAGATAACAAGGTCTCCCTTGCAAAGTGTGTACCTATCCACCTCGT
Organism: uncultured Lachnospiraceae bacterium; assembly: GCA_905236585.1. Classification (GTDB taxonomy): domain Bacteria; phylum Bacillota; class Clostridia; order Lachnospirales; family Lachnospiraceae; genus RGIG4930. The sequence continues at coordinate 5,542 of CAJOQZ010000195.1, read as the reverse complement.
TGTCCTCAATCCGCATTTCTAACAGATTGTTCAAATCAAAGCTGAACCATCTTACATTGATATTCCTAAGGTAGCGGCGAGGATTCCCCACATTTTTCTCTTTGTCGAGCATTTTACCAAGGCGTGATTCTGAAACGCTTTCAAGCGAAACTCGTGCAGAAACTTTTTCAAATGCCTCTTTCAGCACCGTCTGTCGATACACCGTCAGTTGTTCTTTTGTTTTCTGCAAGGTCTCCACAGCATTATCGAGAGAGGAAAAAAGTTCTTCGATGTGGGAAACAATGCGTTGCTGCTCTGGTATAGACGGAACAGTTAAATCTTCTTTTTCGACATACTGATAATGACGAGCATAACCTCTATCGGGCATCTTTGCGACAATATACTGTGTGGCATAGAACAAGAACAGTGGCAAAACATTTTCTTTTGGTTTTAATATTTTGATTCCGTCTGCACCAGCGCCAAAGGGAAATGTTATATATTTAACCGCACGAGTGTGATCACCAAACACGATAACTGGAAGATCACATTCTACCATCATATTGAGATTGTCAGTATATCCGCCAATAAGGTTTTGACCCTGATCCACGATTGCAAGCCTTCCTTTATTGAGATATTCTTTCTGTTTTGTTTTCTTATCAGGAGATACCGAAATCTTGTTTACAAAAGTTTTATATTCAGCCATCTTATGCCACCAACTCTATATTCATCTCATTGAGAATATTTTCATATTCATCACCGAATGCCCCATAGAACGCCGCCAAACCACCGCGACGATCGAAAGGCGTCAGATCCAGATCTTCCGGCAGAATGGACAGCGATGTAATGATATGGTCTTTGATCATACGCAGCCATTCCATCTGTTCCTCCGTGAAATGCACCGCGCCGGTATTTCTGCGGAACGTCCACTGCATGAAATTATAATTTACCTTGTCCGCAAAGGGAGAGAGATTGTCCGTATATCCCATTTCAAAGCGGATAATGGAGATCAGGTCGGTGATCTGCGCCATCGTGCCGCGTCTCACTTTATCCGGCTTTTTGATCGCGTAACAATCCCACAATCGTTCTACCGTAACGCCCTTTTCTTTCAACTTCTGATACATTGCCTTCAGACCGTCTATCACCATAGGACGATCTTTATACGCCTGATCGTAGATGATACGCAACGCGATAATCTCGTTCTTGTTTTCCTCGATAAATTCTCTGAATGTTGCAATTATTTGATCGGCATTTTCCTCCCGCTGCGTATCAAATCCGGCAAAGGTCACAAAATCCAGATTTACGTTGTCGATGATCTGGTCATGGCTCCTGCGAATGTCTTCGATAAAATCCCGGTTGTCAGGGTTATGAAACGGTGCGACCGCCTCTGTAATCAGCGCCGCCTTTGCCGCCTGCAGCTGTTCCTCGGTTGGCTCCTCTGTTCCTGCATCAGCCTTCGCCCTTTCTGTGATTACATCTTCGTCAAAAGCATTCAGAAGATTTTCTGCTGCCATTCCCGCAGAAATACCTACCGTATTTTCAAAATTTCTTCTCTCTTTTGATGTCATTTGGGCATTCAGGCGCGTAATGCGGCTTGCAAGTGACGTCAAGGTATCCTCATCCTTTGCGCCGAGAGCGATATTCATCATAAGTTCCTTCATGGAAACATATGGTTTGCGCTCCAATGAACGGGTATCGCTCTTCTTGGATTTCGTAACACCGACGGCATCTATAATGACAAAGTGATCTTTATTCTCTGTGGCAGACGGAGTAACTTTCTTCAAGTCATCCACGTCCAGCGTCCGTGTCCCGCGCCCTTTCATCTGCTCAAAGTAATTTTTACTCCTGACGTCACGCATAAAAATTAGACATTCAATCGGCTTTACATCCGTTCCTGTAGCGATCATATCTACTGTGACAGCAATCCTTGGATAATAATCGTTGCGGAACGCACTTAAGACCGACTCCGGCTTATCGGTAGCATAGGTGATTTTTTTGCAGAAGTCATTCCCTTCGCCAAATTCTTCCCGAACGATCTGAATGATGTCGTCCGCGTGACTGTCGGTTTTAGCAAAAATCAGAGTCTTCGGCACTTCCTTCCGACGAGGAAACAATGTAGTAGACAGGTTCTCCTTGAAACTGCGAATTATAGTCCTAATCTGGCTTGGATTTACAACATCTTTATCGAGTTTTCCTTTGTTTACGCCGGAATAATCCTCGTCCTCATCCATCTGCTGCCAGCGTTTTGCCCGTGAAAGCCTGTCACGATACTCAATCAACTGCCTCATCAGACGTGCGCCGTTTTTGGTAATATCCGTTTCTATGAGGAAAATATCCTCACCCACATTAACGCCGTCAACGATAGCCTGTTCCCTTGGATACTCGCTGACTACATTTTCATCAAAGAAAGCGAACGTCCTTTTATCCGGGGTAGCCGTCAGACCGATAATAAATGCGTCAAAATAGGTCAACACCTGACTCCAAACGTTATAAATAGAGCGGTGACATTCATCGACGATGATGCAATCGAAAAATTCCGGAGGGTATTTACTGTTGTAAACAACTTCCTTCGGCGCTTTGGATTCCACTGTCACATATTCTGCGAAAGGAACTTCTTCAGCGCCCTCATCCAGTTCTTCCCCCTTCAAAATAGAGTACATGCGCTGGATGGTGCTGATACAAATCTGAATATCATTCGGAATATAGGAACTTTTCAGCCGTCTGACACCATATAACTGTGAAAAGTTCCTTGGATCGTCATTTGGCGTATAGGCGAGAAATTCCCTCTCAGCCTGTTCGCCGAGGCTCTTTGTATCTACAAGGAAAAGAATACGGTTCATTTTGCCGTATTTCAATAGCCTGTATGCCGCTGTAATTGCTGTGAAAGTTTTCCCTGCGCCCGTTGCCATCTGTACAAGCGCTCTCGGTCTGTTGTCCGCAAAGGAACGATCTAAATTATGGATAGCCTTGATCTGGCATTTTCTGAAGCCGCTCTCATATAGCGCCGGGAAATGCTTCATATTGTTGCGAACCGTATCTGGTGCGGCTATCAGCGCTTTTAACGTTTCCGGTCGATGGAAAGAGAATACGCAGCGGGAACGAAATTTGATATCATCATAATTCGTAAATCTGACTAACGTGTCAGTTGCTTCGTAGGCAAAACGAATCTTATATTCCTGCTGCACCCATTTGAAGGTGCTGTTCGCATAACGTGCAGTCTGACCCTCCACCACAGTAATGTTTTCTCCTGCCTCGGATTTTTTTGCTTCTACGACGCCTACAGGCTTTCCCTCAACAAAAAGAGCATAATCGACCTGCCCTGTACTGGTAGGAAATTCGCGTACTGCAATACCGAGAGAGGCTGTCAGATTCAACTGCCCCATATCTTGAATGATCCAGCCGGACTGTTCAAGTTTTTTATCTATAACCACACGGGCTTGCTCTTCCGGAGTCATACGCTCGTTCCTCCTATTTTTCTTTAGGAAAAAAAGGCGCAGCCACTCCTACATGACCACGCCGATAATTCACGACAAATGACCTTGTGTCATTTGGTTACGCTGCTTGTCCTTTTTTCTTCTTTTTGTAAACAACCGTTCCGGCAATTACCGCTACAACTGCAATGCCTGTTAAAATGAATACCGGCATATTCTCGCCAGCCGCGATCGTTGCGGAAAGGCCCATCGCCTGATCGGTGCCAGCCGTCAGATAGTAGGTATTGACAAGTTTTTGTGCGCTGTTGACATCCGTTGCGATAATGGCAACCGGACCGTAACTGTTGTAATACGCCGAAACGCTGCCGCTGTTCGATATTTTTACATACTGCGCGGTCACGCCGTCCTCATCCTGCGGATTGCCCGTGTAGTGAAGAACGATCGCGTAGCCGCCCGGCGTTACCGAGCCGCTGTCGAGTTTGAACGTTACCTGCCCCGGCTCATCCGCCTTCAGGTTGAAGTAGTAGATCGAATCAATATCCTGCCCGTATGCTTTTGACACATTGTCCTTGCCGACAATCCCGTTGACCGAGTTCTTCGCAAACTCATATACCGTCGGATAAATGCCGCTGTCGTAGAGGTTGTCGTAATCATTACTGTAAACGATTCCCACCTGCGCGTTGGTCGGTCCGCTGACCCTTATTTTGGAAGAATTTGCGTTCGCCTCCTTCGCGTTAATCAGCGAATTTGCCACGGTACGGTAATCCTGCGACGTCGGCTGATATTCCGTAATGTCATCCACGTCATCCCAGTAACTGCTGTCCGTCCAATCGGTGCTGTCCCAGTTGATGCGGTTCCAGTTGATCTCCGCAGCACATACCGGCGTAACGAAAACCATCGCCATAGATAAAGCCGCAACCATTGCTAACAATCTCTTTTTCATAACCTTTCACTCCTTATCTGTAAAATAAAACGTGACCGTTCAGATGCCCGAACTTTATTTTCATATATTGATACGCACGAAAAATCAAAAGGGATAATAAATTTTTTGATTTTTAATGTCGAAAGTCAAATATGCCTCGAACCTGCTCGAAAGTCTTAGGAGTACAAGAGTCGCGAAGCACTCCGTAACCAAAATATCAAATATCCAAATTCTGGACATACTTCGCATTTTCTTCAATAAACTCCCGCCTCGGCTCCACCTTGTCCCCCATCAGCGTCGAAAATACCGCATTAATATCGGAAAGATCGTCTTCGTTCATTGTGACTTTTTTCAAAATCCGCCGCGCCGGGTCCATCGTCGTCTCCCACAACTGTTCAGCGTCCATCTCGCCAAGTCCTTTATAACGCTGGATCTTGTTGTTCCCGTCTCTGCCGATCTCCGTCAAAATCTTATTGAGTTCATCGTCATTATACGCATACCAGATCTTTTTATTCTTTTCAATCTTATACAATGGCGGCATTGCCAGATAAACATAGCCCTGCTTAATCAGTTCCGGCATGAAGCGATATAAGAACGTCAGCATCAGCGTCGCGATATGCGCTCCGTCCACATCGGCATCCGTCATAATAATAATTTTATGATAGCGAAGTTTCGCAATGTCAAAATCTTCATGTATGCCGGTACCGAACGCCGTAATCATGGCGCGAATCTCGGCATTGCCGTAAATCCGGTCTTCTCTCGCCTTCTCCACATTTAATATCTTCCCGCGCAGCGGAAGGATTGCCTGTGTCGCCCGGCTTCTTGCGGTCTTCGCCGAACCGCCCGCGGAATCTCCCTCGACGATAAAGATTTCACAGTTTTTCGGGTCTTTGTCCGAGCAGTCCGCCAACTTGCCGGGAAGCGCGGCAGACTCGAGCGCACTCTTCCTCGTCGCGTTCCTTGCCTTGCGTGCCGCCTCTCTCGCTCTTTGCGACAATATAGACTTGTCGCAAATTATCTTTGCGACTTTTGGATTCTGTTCCAAGTAATAAGTCAACTGCTCCGACACGATCGCGTCCACCGCCGTCCTTGCCTCGGAATTGCCTAATTTCTGCTTGGTCTGTCCCTCGAACTGCGGTTCTTCGATCTTCACTGAAATAATCGTGGTAAGCCCCTCGCGGATATCCTCCCCCGACAGCGGCTGGTCTTTTTC
>CAJOQZ010000194.1 GCA_905236585.1 uncultured Lachnospiraceae bacterium | reverse complement strand
CGAGGTGACGAACAGTACCTGTCTGCGCGGCTCGGATCTCTATGTCGGCACGGACAAGGGGCTTTCGATCATCGGCGATGACAACCTGCCGATGGAGAACGCGCTTACGGAGTATATCGGCGACGCCCGCATCCGCTGCATCAAAATGGACGACGGCGGCAATCTGTGGATTTCCACCTACACGAACGGGCTGGGGCTTGTCTGCTATACGTCGGACGATCAGATTGTTTCGTATACGGAAAGCAACGGTCTTATCAATAATGAGACGCGCTGCACGACGAACATGACGGACGGTTCGGTTCTTGCCGGAACGAACGGCGGCGTTGTGATCATAAAAGACGGTGAAATCGCGGAGACGTATACCGAAGCCGACGGCATCCAGAATACGGTGATCCTGACTGTGGAAGAGGGATCGGATGGCAGGATCTATGCCGGGTCCGACGGCGGCGGCATTTACGTTATCGACAAAGGAAATGTTGAGAGGCTGGGCTGGGATGACGGTTTAACCAGCGATACGATCCTTCGAATAAAAAGGGACGACGCACGCGGCGTGTTATGGATTATCACGTCGAACTCCATTGAATATATGAAGGACGGCGAGATCACCGCGGTCGAGGCGTTCCCGTACAACAACAATTTTGACGTGTTTTTTGATGAAAATGAGAACATATGGATTCTGTCGTCTTTCGGCATCTACTGCGTCAAAGCGGAGGATATGCTAAAAAATGATATCCCTGACTACCGGCTGTACAATACGGCAAACGGTCTGCCGAGTGTTCCGACCGCGAACGCGTTTTCCGCTTTAGATGGGGACGGGAATCTCTATATTGCGGGGCGCGAAGGCGTAAGCCGCGTCAATATCAATCATTATTTTGAGCAATCCGGCGAGATCAGGGTCGGCATCAAGTCGATTGAATGCGCGGCGGGGCAGATTGCCCCGGACGAGAAGGGCGTTTATGTGCTTCCCAAGGACGCGGGGCGCATCCAGATCGCCGCGTCGATTTTGGATTATACCATGTCGAATCCGACGGTACGCCTTTATCTTGAGGGAGATGACGATCCGGGCGTTACGGCGCAGCAGAGCGACCTTCTGCCGCTCGAATTTACGGGGCTTGCCTACGGCGATTATAAATTCCACATTCAGATCGTGGACGAGGCGAAAAATAACGTCTTGCAGGATGCAAGTTTTCGGATAACGAAGCAGCCGCGGCTTGTGGAACTATTGGTGGTGCGCATCCTGTTCGTCGCCTTTTTCGCCCTTTTGGCGGGGCTTATTGTATGGCGCGTGATGACGGGGACGATCATCCGCAGACAATATGAAGAAATCCGTCTCGCTAAGGAGGAAGCCGAGCGGGCGAACAGCGCGAAGTCGCGATTTCTTGCTAATATGTCGCACGAGATCCGCACGCCGATCAACACCATCATGGGAATGGACGAGATGATCCTTCGCGAAGACGCGACCGATGTTCCGAAAGCCTATTTTATGTCGGTCGTCAATTACGCCCTCGATATTAAGAACGCGTCGGAGTCGCTTTTGGGGCTGATCAACGACGTGCTGGATTTATCGAAGATCGAATCCGGGAAAATGCACCTCGTCGAGCAGAATTACAATATCGAGGAGATGCTGCGTTCGGTCATTGCCATGATCCGTGTGCGCAGCAATGAAAAAGATCTGACCTTTACGACGCAGATCGACGGCGAACTGCCGAAGCAGTTGTTCGGGGATGTCGCGAAGATCAAACAGATCGTGTTAAATCTTTTGACAAACGCCGTTAAGTACACCGAGGTCGGCGGGTTTACGCTGCGGGTGTCGGTGCTGGAGAAAAACGGCGATTCCTGCAAGATATGTTTTTCCGTCAAGGATACCGGGATAGGCGTTAAGCCGGAGGACATGGAGCGGCTGTTCTACGCCTATGAGCGGCTGGATGAGGAGAAAAACAGCGGAATCCAGGGAACCGGGCTGGGACTTGATATTTCACGGCAGTTCGCGGCGCTGATGGGCGGCGATCTTCACTGCGAGAGCGTCTATGGCGAGGGTTCGGAGTTTATCCTCGTGGTGGAGCAAAAAATTGTGGATTGGGACGTGATCGGCGCCTTCAGCGAACATGACGACGCGGCGGCGAAGGGGCCGTATGTGCCGGAGTTTGTCGCGCCGGAGGCAAAGGTGCTTGTCGTGGACGACAACCCCATGAACTTAACGGTCATCCGCGGTCTTCTGAAAGCAACCAAAATGACGATTGCAACTGCGGGCGGCGGCGAAGAGGCTCTGCGGATGATAAAGGAGGAGAGGTTCGACGTCGTGCTGTTAGACCACATGATGCCAGGCATGGACGGTATTGAGACGATCGCAAAGATTCGCGAGGACGACAAGGAACTTCCGGTATATGCGCTGACGGCGAATGCCGCGGAGGGGGAAGATTTCTATCTGTCGCATGGGTTCAACGGATTTTTGACGAAGCCGATTGACGGAACGACGCTTGAAAAAGCGATCCGCAAGTACCTGCCGGATGCGATCGTACAACAGGTGAAGGCGGAGGATTTTGCGGACGAACCGCAGGAATTGCCGGAGGATAAACGGTGGCTTTATGACGCAAAAGGGATTAGCGTTCCCTTGGGCATAAAATACAGCGGCGGCGTGGATTCCTTCTTAAATTCGTTGGAACTGTTTTTGGACACAGTTGATGATAATGCGGCGGTCATTGAAGATGCGTATCATGACGGCGATATCAAACTCTATACCATTAAAGTGCACGCCTTAAAGAGTTCGGCGCGTATCATCGGAGCGGACGAACTGTCGGAGCTGGCGCTGCGTCTCGAAGAAGCCGGCAACAAACGGGATATGGCGGTCATCGACGCTGATACGAAAAATCTTTTAGAGGATTATCGGGCGTACAAAGAAATCCTTGCGCCTTTGGCGGACATCTCGAACGGGGACGACGACAGAGAGCCGATCCCGGAAGAGGAACTAGCCGACGCGTATGATGCGCTTCGCGAAGTGATTCCGGCGATGGACTATGATGCGGTGGAGATGATCTTGGAGCATCTGGGGGAATACCGTCTGCCGGATGATGAGGGAAGACGCGTCAAGGAAATAGAAAAATGCTTAAAAAAACTGGATTGGGAGGGAATGCGAGACCTTTTGGCTTGAGAACAGGCAATCTCTGTGTGAGGATAAGGCATTTTTGCCGTCGAACGCTTAAGATTTGTTTGTTTGCAAGGCAAGATTGGATGAAAATTGATTTCCGTGAAAAATAATTTGACAAAACCGTTAGCGAATGCTAACATGATAATGGTTAGGAAACCCTAACACACGTTGCATCATTATTGGAAAAAGGAGGTAGTCTTGATGCCATTATCATATTTAGCAAACGGTGAAACGGGAGTCATTCGAAAGATCGGAGGAAGTGCGCAGGTAAAAAGCCGTTTGGCTGAACTGGGATTCGTTGCGGATGCACCGGTGTCCGTCATATCCGCGCAGGGAGGCAATCTGATCGTCAATATCAAAGATTCGCGTTTAGCGCTGACAAAAGAAATGGCGTCAAAAGTAATGGTGTGCGAAATTTAAGTAAAGAAATGGAGGCATGAAATGAAGACATTACGCGACGTTTCGGTCGGCGAGACTGCGAAAGTGAAAAAACTCCACGGAGAGGGTCCTACCAAGCGGAGGATCATGGACATGGGGATCACGAAAGGCGTTGACATTTATGTACGTAAAGTCGCGCCCTTGGGCGACCCGATGGAACTTAACATCCGCAACTATGAACTTTCCGTACGCAAAGGCGACGCGGAAATGATCGAGGTGGAGTAATTTTCGTTTTTTGATGGGATGAGAGGAGTGTAAAAAAATGGCTGTGAAAATCGCATTGGCGGGCAATCCGAACAGCGGCAAGACGACGCTGTTTAACGCGCTGACCGGTTCGAACCAGTATGTCGGCAACTGGCCCGGCGTTACGGTGGAGAAAAAAGAGGGCAAACTAAAAAGCGACCATGATGTTGTGATACAGGATCTTCCGGGAATCTATTCCCTTTCCCCGTACACACTGGAGGAAGTGGTATCGCGGAACTATCTGATCGAAGAAAAACCGGACGCGATCCTTAATATCGTGGACGGCACGAACATCGAGAGGAATCTGTATTTGACGACCCAGCTGACGGAACTTGGCATTCCTGTCGTCGTTGCCGTGAACATGATGGACTTGGTTCAGAAAAACGGTGATAAGATCGACATGAATGAGTTATCGAAGCGGCTCGGCTGCAAGATCGTTTCAATCAGCGCCATGAAAAACGAGGGAGTCAAAGAAGCGGCGGATGCTGCAGTTGCGGCGGCAAAAGCAAAGCAGGATGTACCGTATTCCGTATTTTCCGACAGAGTAGAGCAGGCGCTTTGTGCGATCGCGGAAGAGATCAAGGACAAAGTGAGCGCGAGTCTGCTTCGTTTTTATTCGATCAAGGTTTTCGAACGGGACGAAAAAGCCGTAGAAAGCATCTCGCTTGCGATGAAGGCGAAGAAGATCGAAGAAATTATTGCGGCATGCGAAGCGGATTTGGACGACGATTCGGAAAGCATCCTTACAAATGAGAGATATGATTATATCGGCAGGATCACGGCGGAATCCGTGGTAAAAGGTCGTGCCAAAGGCGAACTGTCCACGACGGACAAGATTGACCGGATCGTAACGAGCCGGATTTTGGGACTGCCGATTTTTGCGGCGGTGATGTTTTTCATTTACGCGATTGCCATGGGCGGTTGGAGCATATCCATCGGTACGGCGGCAACGGATTTTACCAATGATGTGATCTTCGGCGAATGGGT
>CAJOQZ010000193.1 GCA_905236585.1 uncultured Lachnospiraceae bacterium | reverse complement strand
GAACGGTGCAGGGGAAAAAAGGAAAAGTCAATGCGTCCGCAGTCGGCGGGCTTTCGGGAGCGTTGTCGGTCAGCCGACTGACCCTGCTTGCCGGACGGGATATCAACTGGCAGGACAATGACGGAGAAAAAGCGGTCTGCGTCGTATCGGATCTTTTTGTCAAATACTGCCTCGGAACAGATGATAATCCGCTGGGAAAGCGGATCGATTACGCGGCGGAGGGCATCGGGGTAGTGCCGGCGTACATCGTCGGGGTCTATAAATACGACGCGAAAATCTTCGGAACGGTCAATTCCAAGACACCGAAAAAAGATCTTACAACGCAGATTTTTATGCCTGTCACGTATCTGCAGCGGTACTACACGACGGATCAGTCACGCGGGTTTCAGTTTTTGCAGATCGTCACAAAAGACGGCGTGGATATCGCAGCGGTGAAGGAAGAAGTTAAAACGTATTTTACTGAATTAAAATTTGAAAACCGTCCCGAATTTGAGATGAATGTGCAGGATATGGCGTCGCAGCTGTCGCAGATCAATTCGGTGCTTAACGTGATGACGCTCGCGGTGGCGGTTATCGCGGGGATTTCACTGGTTGTCGGCGGCGTCGGGGTCATGAACATCATGTTGATCTCGGTAATGGAGCGGACAAGGGAGATCGGCATCCGAAAAGCGCTCGGGGCGCAGAATAAAAATATCCGTGCGCAGTTTTTGACCGAGGCGATCATCATCTGTCTGGTCGGGGGATTTATCGGGATTGCAATCGGACTTTTGAACGGGATATTGCTGTCGAATGTTGCCTCGACTTTGGTATCGAGTTACGCGAGCGAGATGGCAGGTTATCTGACCGTGACGGTGCGGCCGTCCATCACCGCGATTGTCGTATCGGTGGGATTTTCCGTGCTGACCGGACTGGCGTTCGGATATTATCCCGCGAACCGCGCTGCAAAATTAGAGCCGATTGATGCATTACGGTATGAGTGATTGGGGATGGGGCAAGACTGCCGTTCACCGGAAATCATATTCTGCACGACCGAGACAACGGTCTTAGCAGAACATGATTCTCCGATTCGCTGGTGTAAGGCGCCTTACGCCAACGACCTATGGATATATGTCTCTGAAAGGGAGTTGTCTCTCCCGTGAGAGACATGTATTCATAGGGAGTGGCATATTACAAAAAATACCAATTTGACAATATAGGAAAAACATAGTAATATACTAATACAAAGGTGCTGCCAAAGTAGACGGTCTTGCCTTTGATTGTTAGTTACTTAAGAAAGCAACCTATTCTCTGGGCAGAGGACGGCGGTTGCTTTCTTGTTTTTGCTCTTTCAATATGTCGAGTATCAGACGCAGAAAGTCAATGACTAAGCGACCGATAGCAACGACGATGTTGATTAAGTCAAACATCGAAGCGTACTTTTCCTTTCTACAGATCATCCTCATGGACATCACCTCCAATCTATGGGAGAGAATGACCTGTGAGTCATTCTGCAAAAGGCAAGACCGCACACATCTGGTGGCAGCACCTGCTTCTATTTTATCAAAAAAAGGGTAGCCAAACAACTGAAAAATAAATACGGACGGTCGAGGGATTTCCGCCGTTCACCCAAAATTTTTCTCTCACGGACAAAGACAACGTCCTTTGAGAGAAAAATCTTTTGGTTCACCGGTGATAGGCGTATCTTAGCAAGAACTGCCGCTCACCGGAAATCATATTCTGCACGACCGGGACAACGGTCTTAGCAGAACATGATTCTCCGATTCGCTGGTGTGAGGCGCCTTACACCAACGACCTATGGATATATGTCTCTCAAAGGGAGTTGTCTCTCCCGTGAGAGACATGTATTCATAGGGAGTGGCATCGCAGCCATAAATAATGAATCACCGCATATTATTGATCCACTCCGCTATCGCGCATAATCCCTCCTCCGAAAACTCTTCCAGATGCCGCGTTTTTTTCTCATCCGGCGTCGATTCGAAATTAAACGGACCGTCCCACACCGTAGCCTGCAATTTGAAGATATCGTCGTCGCCGACGCGCTCAATCCGATAACAAAGATTTTTATCGCTGCCGGTGAAGGCGGCTTTTTTGTAATAAGACAGGGCAAACAGATCACTGCGACTTACCATTTTTTTATTTCTTCCTTTTCTAAAAAAAATATGTTAATATATGTCATTATACTATTAAGTTGACCGCCGTTCACCAAAAATTTTTCTCTCACGGACGAAGGCAACGTCCCGGAAAAGAAAGGAACACACATGAACAAGAAAAAACGCATGCAGATAGCCCGCACGCTGATCGTCCTCATGGTACTGGCATCCATGGTGATTACCGGAATAGCGGCAGTGGTGGCGATCGTATAACCAAAACACAAAAAGCAAAACATGGAAAAAGGGAAGATAAGGGAAGAATATGGATTCATTAAGTGAAGATTTACTATGTTTGATGAATGATTTTTTTGACGAACGCAGTTTCGAAGAAAAATTGAACATCCTCGACAAACTAAAATTCAGAGATGATTTAAGTAATCACCTGGTTGACAATTTAGCGGCATCTCTCGATCTTGTCATCGGCGAAGGTACTGTGGAAGAACGATTTAAGGAACTTCGGAATTGCGTGCAGACGCGGGCAAAATACGAATTGCGGCGGCTGCGGTAAAGGGGAAGGCTATGCGGGATGGATTTATATGCGTAAGTGCGGCGACACCCGAACTGGCAGTAGCGGATGTCGCGTATAATGTTGATAGAATATCTGCGCAGATGCGCGAGGCGTGCGAGGGCGGCGCGAAAATCGTGGTATTTCCAGAACTATCCATTACGGGCTATACCTGCGGCGACCTGTTTTACCAGCATTCGCTCATAGAAGAGGCAAAATGCGGACTGCTGTCGCTTGTGGAAAAAAGCCGCGACATGGACGCGGTCTTTTTTGTCGGACTCCCCTTCTTGTTTTTGGGCAAACTATATAATGTCGCGGCGGCGTTCGCCAACGGAAAATTGCTTGGACTGGTGCCGAAAGTCAATCTGCCGAATTATGATGAGTTTTATGAAAAGCGGCAGTTTACGCCTGGCTTTTGCGCGGTAAAGGAGACGACGGTCGGCGCGTTTACCGTGCCGATCGGAAGCCGCCTTTTGTTTGTGCCGGATGCGATGCCGGATGTTGCCATTGCCTGTGAACTCTGCGAGGATCTGTGGGTGCCGGCGCCGCCGAGCATATCCCATGCTCTAAACGGCGCGAATGTGATCGTCAATCTTTCGGCGAGCAATGAACTGATCGGCAAAAGCGACTACCGCAGGGAACTTGTCGCCACCCAGTCCGCCAGGCTTTACGCGGCGTATATTTACGCCTCCGCGGGGACAGCAGAGTCGACGCAGGATGTGGTATATTCGGGTGCCCGGCTGATAGCGGAGAATGGCACGCTTCTTGCAGAGGGCGAGCGGTTCACCGACGGCATCGAATACGGGCAGATTGATATCGAAGCGTTAAGCGCACGCAGACTTAAAATGAATACTTACCGGCTTCGACCAGATACAGATTATCGGACGATACCGTTTTCCATAAAAAAGACGCGGACGCATCTTGCGCGGCGCATTGATCCGACGCCTTTCGTGCCGTCGGATGCCGCAAAGTTAAAAGAGCGGTGCGAAGAGATTTTTACAATACAGGCAATGGGCTTAAAAAAGCGGCTTAAGCATACGGCGAGCAAGACGGCGGTGGTCGGCATTTCGGGAGGACTCGATTCCGCCTTGGCGCTCCTTGTGACCGTGCGGGCGTTCGACCTGCTGCAGATTCCCCGGGACGGCATCATAGCGGTGACAATGCCCGGTTTCGGCACAACCGATCGGACATACGACAACGCGGTTGCAATGATTGACGCGCTTATGGCGACAAAAAAAGAAATCCCGATCACAGCGGCGGTGCGGCAGCATTTTTCCGATATCGGACAGGATGAAAATGTGCGGGACGTGACATATGAAAACGCACAGGCAAGAGAGCGGACGCAGATTTTAATGGATATCGCCAATCAGACAAACGGCATGGTGGTCGGGACGGGCGATCTGTCCGAACTTGCTTTGGGCTGGGCGACGTACAACGGCGACCATATGTCGATGTACGGGGTCAATGCATCCATTCCCAAGACTCTCGTGCGCCATTTGGTGCGCTACTATGCTGACAATCTCTGCGGGACGTCCGAGACGTTGCGCGATGTATTGTATGACGTGTTGGATACGCCGGTTTCGCCGGAACTGCTTCCGCCCGAGGACGGCAAGATCGCGCAGAAGACGGAGGATTTGGTCGGACCGTACGAACTGCACGATTTCTTCTTGTATTATCTGCTGCGTTTCGGTTATACCCCTGCGAAAATCTTCCGTTTGGCGAAGATTGCTTTTGAAAAAAAATATGACGCCAAAACGATCCTGTCATGGGAAAAAACGTTTTACCGGCGGTTTTTTACCCAGCAGTTCAAACGATCCTGTCTGCCCGACGGACCGAAAGTCGGTACCGTTGCCCTTTCGCCGCGTGGCGACTGGCGCATGCCCTCCGACGCGTCGTGGAATCTCTGGCGCACGCAGCTGGAGCGGATCGACCCTGAAGAGCAGGATTACTGTGGAAATAAATCTGTTCCGTTGTGAATTTGGGGCAACAGACAGCCCGTATTTTAAGCATTCTTTGTACAGGATTGACATTGACATTTTAGGAAGAGGCATTATAATCAGTATTTACGAACAAATATTATTTTGACATATAAGGGAGAAGGCGCATCAATGGAGGAGAAGCAGACGGAAGAGAAGAAGAACCGTTTTGCCGAATTACGGAAGCAGCGGCGGCTCGCTGAGCAAAAAAAGCAGCAGGGCATGTCGGCGAAGAAAAAAGCGGCGATTGCCTGCGGCGCGGCTGTCGGGGTTTTGGCGGCGGTTTATGTCGGATTTTCCCTATATTTTCAGAATCATTTCTATTTCCGCAGCACGGTAAACGGCGTGGACAGTTCGGGGGCTTCCGTCGCGACGGTGAAGCAGCGGATTTTACAGACGGCAAAAGATTACGAACTGAACATCATCGAATGGGACGGCGAAAGCGAGGGGATCGCGTCTTCGGCGATTGACCTTGCGATTGACGTGGACAATGGGGATGTCGAGAACTTTTTATCCGGGCAGAGCGGCTTCGGCTGGGTCGGCGCATTGTTTACTCCGGTGAATTATGAGAATGAAGCGCTTGTATCCTACGATCCGTCGGAACTGGCGGCGTCGGTTAAGGGGCTGCACTGCGCGACGCGTTCGGATGTGACGAAAACGCAGGACGCCACATTTACCTACGACGGCAGCGAGTTCGTTGTTGTGGATGAGGTGTACGGCACGAATGTG
>CAJOQZ010000192.1 GCA_905236585.1 uncultured Lachnospiraceae bacterium | reverse complement strand
TCGGGGTATGCCCGTGGATGACGATATGATTGCTTTCAAAATTGCCGTCGCACTGCCTTGCCCAGAGGTTTACCATCTGCTGATCCCAGGAATTGTCCGGGTATTTCGGCGTGTACCATGCATGGGCGATATCGTAGACGACCAAGCCGTGTCTGCCGGGGACTTCAATGTGCATATGAAACGGCATTGTGACGAATTTTGCCATGAACTTATTCAGGCGGATGGGCTTTAGGGCGTTGTGCGCCTTTGCCACGTTGTAAAAATCATAGTCGGTCTTCGGCTCGTCGGGGTCGTCTGCCGACGGGCGGAAACGGCTTTTTAGCGGCTGCTTTTTGTACCATTCGATCCACTTTAGGTACCATTGCAGGATCATCTGCTCATGATTCCCCTGGATGCTGCGGTAACGTTCGCTAAGAGAGATATGGTCCACCATCCAGTTCAAGGTTTCCCATACCTTTGGTCCGCGATCCGGAAAATCCCCGAGGAAAATGATCTCGGGCGACGGGTCGATCTGTTCGATTTTTTCCACCAGTGCAAGCAGCTCGTCATAGCAGCCGTGCACGTCTCCGATACAGTAATGCATGTGAATAGTATAGCACAATTTAGGATGAGGGCAACATCCTTTGCAGAATATGATTTTTATGTTCACTGGTTTGTGGCTTCTTTTGCGGGAAAATATCCATTGAAGAAAAAAGACCGACAAGTTATAATAAATGACAAGTGGCAAAACATAGAAAGGTAAGGAGAGGAATCGATGGGGTTATTATCCGGCTTGGAAAAATTTGGTTTAGGCAAGCAGCAGGAAGCGGTTACCGGCATTTCCGCGGGCAGCGATAAAGAGGAAAAGAAGGTCGAAAAGAAAAAGGAAGAGCCGAAAGAGACGGATTATCTGATTCAAAAGAATTTTGTATGTCCTGTCTGCAGCAGAAAGTTTACCGCGATTTCCGTGCGCGGAACCAAACTGCGCCGCATGGACCCGGATATGGATCTTCGTCCGAGATATGAGAATGTCGATGTGCTTAAATTCGACACGATAGTCTGCCCGAACTGCGGATACGCAGCGATGGGGAGTTATTTTGAGCCGATTACGCCCAACCAGATCAAGCGCCTAAAAGAGCAGATCATGGTTAATTTCAAGCCGGTATCCATGGGAGAAAAAGAAACATACACCTACGAGGAAGCGATCGAGCGCTATAACTTATGCCTGCTTTCCGCAATGGTTAAGAATGTACGCCTTTCCGAAAAAGCATATATTTGTTTGAAAACGGCTTGGCTGTACCGGGATTTGGTCGCAGAAGAAAAAAAGAAAGAAGACGTCCCCAAAGAAAAAATAGAAGAACACAAAAAGCAGTTCGACGCGTTTTACAAAGAGGCGTACGACGGCTTTACCAAAGCAATCTCGACGGAGCATCCGCCGCTTTGCGGAATGAATACAACGACGGTGGAATATTTGCTTGCGAATATGGCGACATATTTTGGGGATATTACGACGGCATACCGCTTTGTTTCGTCTCTTTTACAGTCTAAAGCGACGAATCCAAGGATGAAGGACCGCTGCCTTGACTTAAAAGATCAGTTGAACAAAATGAAAGAGCAGAATAAGGCATAGTCTAACCGGAGGATCGACAAGTTGGACGATAAAGATTTAGTTTGGGAAGAAGTAAAAACGGAGCATATCGTACAGGACGAGTGGATTGATTTTAGCAGGCAGCAGATGCCGATCGTCAACTGGTTTTCCGAGCAGATGCCGGGGGGCTTTTTCGTCTACCGGGCGGACGAGTCGCAGGAACTTTTGTATTCGAATAAGGCGACGTACCGGATATTCGGCTGTGAAAGCAGCGAGGAATTTAAGACGCTGACCGGATGTACGTTCCGGGGGATCGTCCACCCGGATGATTACGCGAGGGTGGAGGAGTCGATCGGCTCGCAGATTTCGAACAGCGCCAACGCGAACATGGACTATGTGGAATACCGCATCATCCGCAAGGACGGCAGCATCCGCTGGGTTGAGGATTACGGGCATTATGCGCAGTTTCCGGGCTACGGCGCGGTGTATTATGTCTTCCTTACCGATGTTACGGAAAAAAAGCAGATTCAGGAAGAAAACCGTCTTGCCGCCGAAGTGATCGAGGGGCTTTGCAGCGATTATGCGTGCATATATCTGGTTGATCCAAAAAGCGGAGAAATGCGGGCGTACCATCTGCAAAATGATTTCTTCCGGGATATTTCCAGGAAAGTCGGGCTTATAGAGGGGACGAAAGCCGATTATCAGAGCGTGCTTAGGTCATACGTAAATGAATACATCATTCCCGAAGACCAGGATATGTTTCTTTCCCTCGTTAATGACGGAAGCCTTCTTGCACGGGCGAGGGAGGAATCGTCGTTTACCATCAATTTCCGCTGCCATACGCCGGTCGGTGAAATTGCGTATGTGGCGATGACGGTCAACCGCGCCGGTTCGGAACAGTCTTTCGATCATGTGGTGCTGGGATTTCGGGATGTTACGGAGGATACGCTTATCTTTCAGCGCGAGATGGCGGAAAAAATGGAAATGGAATACGATCTGCAGCGCGAGAAGCACGCGAACGAGATCAAATCCCAGTTCTTATTCAACGTCTCGCATGACATTCGCACGCCGATGAATGCGGTCATGGGATTTGCGGGGCTGGCAAAGCGGCATCTGGGTGACAGCGAACAGGCTAAGGACGATATCGAAAAAGTTGAAGAAGCGGGAAGGCAGCTGCTGTCGTTGATCGATGATCTCCTCGAGATGAGCAGCATCGAATACGGACGGGTTGAACTGAAGGAAGATGTCTGCGACCTGAGGGAGCAGATCGGCATGGTGCTTTCTCTCTTTGAGACGCAGGCGAAGGAGAAGGGGGTTGCGCTCGTCGATGCGACGGATCTGCCGGAGCAGAATGTCCGCGTGGATGCGGCGCGTTTCCGAAGAGTGTTAAGCGATCTGATCAGCAACGCCGTCAAATTCACGCCAAATGGCGGAAAGATTACCGTCAGCGCTTTTCAAAAGAATATATCGTCTTCCGGTTATGCGCGGTACTCATTTTTAGTAGCGGATACCGGAATCGGCATGTCGCAGGAATTTATCCACCGGCTGTATCGGGCGTTCGAGCGCGAGAGCAGTTCCACGGAGGCGGGGACGACCGGTTCGGGGCTGGGGCTTTCCATCGCGAAGAATCTCGTCGATATGATGGGCGGCTCATTGTCGGTCGAAAGCGAAAAAGGCAAAGGATCGACGTTTACCTTGGATCTGCCGCTTAAGGTTGCGGAATATGCGGCGGCAGACGCCCCGGCGGAGGATGTGCCGCCGGAGCCGTTTGAAAAAGAGAAGTATCGGATTCTTTTGGTGGAAGACATCAAGATCAACCGGATGCTTGCCGAGAAGGTGCTGCGGGAAGCAGGATTTTTAGTGGAATCGGTGGAGGACGGAAGCGACGCGGTTGAGGCGGTGAAGACGCACGAGGCATGGTATTATGATCTGATCCTTATGGATATCCAGATGCCGGTCATGAACGGCTATGAGGCGTCGAGGGCGATCCGCGCCCTGCTGCGGGAGGATGTCAAGATGCTGCCGATCATTGCGCTTAGTGCGAACGCAAGGGAAGAGGATAAGCGCATGAGCATCGAAAGCGGCATGAACAATCATGTGGCGAAGCCGTTCGACGTGGGGCATCTGATTGCGACGATCACCGAGCATATAAAACGGACGAACAGGAACAGCACGACATAAGCGCGTGGCGCCTGATGCCGTACGAAAAAAACACAAAGGAGGAAATTTTACCATGGAAAGAGCAGCAGAGTTTTTGAAGGACGCGGGAACGTATTATCTGGCGACCACAGACGGCGACCAGCCGAGGGTCAGACCGTTCGGAACGGCGCATATTTTCGAAGGGAAACTGTATATCCAGACCGGAAAAGTCAAGGACGTATCGAAGCAGATCCACGCGAATCCGAAAGTCGAAGTGTGCGCATTCAAGGGCGGGAAATGGCTTCGCGTCGCGGGCGAACTTGTAGAAGACGACCGGATCGAGGCGCGGCAGTCCATGCTTGACGCGTACCCGTCTTTGCAGAAGATGTATCAGGCGGACGACGGCAATACCGAGGTATTCTATTTTAAGAACGCGACTGCCACATTTTCATCCTTTACGGCGGAGCCGGAAGTCATAACATTCTAAAAATGGTTACGGCGTAATCGTAAGAAGTTCCTGCTGGGCAGCGGCAAGCCCTTCGTCGATGGTTGCGCCTCCTTCTATGATGTCGCGCATATGTGCGCCCAAAATCGTATAGAACTGCGGCCAGTACGCGATGATCGGGCGGTAGACGCCTTCTTCCAGCGCGGTGCAGACGGCTTTATACTCTGGGAACTGCGCAAGCACGGCTTCGTCCTTGAGGCTGGAGTAACGGCAGGGCACGCCGCCGCTTGCGACGGTGCCGTACTGCACGTCCTTGTCCATGAGATAGGATAAAAGGCTTACGGCAAGTTTTGGCTGCTGGCTGCTTATCGGAACGCCGAGGGTCCATATGCCGTAGACGCTGGCGTTGCAGAACGCACCGTCGTCATCCATCCGCCCCGGCATAGCGATATAATCCGCCGTGGAGTGCGGCTCGGGCGTATACCAGCCCGGCCAGCCGATCGCCATGGCGGCGGCGTTGTTGGCGACGGCGATGACCAGTTCGTCCCTTCCGGCGGGTTTGCCGGTCGCGATCAGATCTAAATATGCAGCCATCGCATCATGAAATTCCACCGTATCTACGGACGGCTGATTGTTTTCATCTACGACCCATCCCCCATAGGCAAGCAGGACGGGAAGAAAATCCACGACGATATTGTTTTCCGTGTCGCCCCGGTACATAAAGCCGAGGTTGTGCGTTTTTTTCGCAAATTCGCAAATCTTTTTCATATCTGCTACGGACTGGATGTCGGACGGTTCATAGCCCGCGCGTTTGATGATGCTTTTGTTGTATAAAAGCACCGTCACATTGCCGTAATACGGCGCGAGATACGTATCGCCGTCGCGGAAGCAGATTTCCGTCGTGGCGGGGATGATGTCGTTGTCGAGTTCGTAGCCATATGCATTTAATTTTGCAAGGACGCCGGCGGAGGTGTATTCCTGCATCCAGGAGCCGTCCACCATGCACAGGTCGTAGGCGCCGGCGCCTGACTCGGCGTCGTCTAAGATGGCGGCATGCAGTTCGTCTTCGGAAAGCCGGTAAATGTCGCAGGCGACGTTGTACTTGTTTTCAAAATCCACCACGCAGTCCGCGATCACGTCAGCATAGGTGCCGTCCCTTAGAGCGAGGGATAAGTGGACGGATGCGTCCTTGTTGTCGGATGGAGTAAAACGGTTGTCGCTTCCGGCGCAGCCTCCGGCGGACAGAACTGCGAGGCAGGATATCAATAATGCCGCGATTCTTCTTTTCATGACTCCCTCCACCTTTTGTATTTGTTGTTGAAGGTGATCTTGTTCTTGCCGCCGCGCTTGGACTCGTACAGCGCATCGTCGGCTCTTTGGTACGGACCGTCGATGTTGCGGTCTTCCTTTGTGATGACGGTCAGTCCGAACGAGGAATGCAGTCCCTCGATGTTTTCAAAACGCTGGGCGTTTAGGTTGTCCAAAATCTCATGGACTTTAGCCTTTACTTCGTCGGTGTCGTTTAGTCCGCGGATCAGGCAGATGAACTCGTCGCCGCCGAGCCTTCCCGCAAAACTTGTCCCCTCCGGGATGACGCGGTCGGTATAGGACCATTTTTCACCGAAGGTGATGCCGAGGGTCTCAAGGAGAACCTGCCCTGTTTTTTGGATTGCCATATCGCCGACCTGATGCCCGTAAGTGTCGTTGATCTCCTTGAAGCCGTCGAGATCCAACAGGCAAAGGACTAACAGGTCGTCCGGTTCGGATTCCATCAGGATGTCCGTCAGTTTGAAAAAGGCGCTGCGGGAAAGCACCGAGGTCAATTCGTCAAAATCCGACCGGATCGCCAACGTCTGCTGGATGGCGACATTCTGCCGGTAGGTGACGAACTGCGATATTCTCGCCCGCTGGAACGCGTAATGTAGTACGAGGGCAAGGCTTAGGAAAACGATCGTATTGTAAATATCCTGATAAGCGATCACCATCGGCTTGTTGGCATAGGATGTATAGAGGAAGGCGCCGCCCATCAGGATGACGGTGCCGCCCATTTTCGCCATGGTATCAATAAAGGAGAGGGATACCAAAACCAGCAGCACCTCGAACATGATCGCCGCCATATAGGGCTGGTTCAAAGACGTGACAATGCCGTAAACGGATAAAATGGCGATCATCAGATACATCAGCGGGAACGTGATCCCGCGGATGCGGCTGCGCAGCAAAAACAGCACGCCCTCGAAAACAACGGAAATCCCAAAAAAAGCGGAATAAAACGGAATGAACGTCTCATTGACGCCGAATAGGTTGTTCATGGAAAAAATCAGGTACAGCAGATTGACGACAAGGAACCACGAGTTGATGATGCGCATGTGCCGTCTGTCCGTCCAGCGGATCAGATCGAGACAGTCGCGGTAACTTTGGCTGTCATAGCCGTATAGCAGAAATTTCTTGAGGGACATATCCATACTCCTCTAATAACGCAAGTTATTATCTGACTTACTCTGTCGGATGCCAGTGCTGTCATCAACTCACTTCGTTCGTTGGACAGTACTT
>CAJOQZ010000191.1 GCA_905236585.1 uncultured Lachnospiraceae bacterium | reverse complement strand
GCCGCCGATAAGAAGCACCGGCATGAAAACACCGCCGAAAAAGCCTCTCACCTGCATCCGCTCCGCCAAATTCATCCGACGGGCGTCAAAAATCTCTTTTATATCGGTATCTTCCGTAAAATATTCGCCGAAAGCCTCTCTCGACAGGCGCGTATGGAGCATCCCGTCGGCATATTCCGCATCGCCGAAGACGTCCGTTTCCCCGGAGCGGGCGGAACGGATATCATTGATATCCTCGGGATCGGCATCCAGTGCCTCTTTTTGGTCTTTGGAAACGGAAACGCCCATGCCGACCGGGACAAGAGCGCCCTCTTCCACTTCATATGCGCTCGCCACCGCGCCGCTGCTATGGATTTCCGTCACATAAAACATGCCGTCCGAATCCATCGACAAACCCGACACCTGACCGTCGAGGTGCAGCCGGTATGACGGCGTAATGCCCGTCATCCCCAAGCCTCCGGAAAACTTCGCCACACGCATGGAGGTATGATGATCCGCCATGCTTTCCGTCGAAAGGGCGGCATAAAAACTTCTTTCCTCATCCTCCTCTGCCGCTTCGCAGATGGCGTCAATCCGCCAGCCCGAAACATAGGATTCCCCTTTTGTAGTGTAAACACCCTTCAACTTGCCGTTTTCATCCAGCCGGTACAGGGTTCCGAAGCCAAACGTATTGTCACTCACGTAGACGGTGCCGTCCTCCCGGACGATCGCATCGTCATCCGCGGTATACTCCGCCAGCCTGCCCGTCCGGTACGCATAAACTGTAAGGATCGCCATGCAGACAACCAACCAGACAAGCGATAATTTTAAGATCAAGTTCCTCTGTGCTTTCATGCATCACCTTTTTTCTATTGTAATAAAGACTCTAATCCGATTTTCTCAAAACTTCGGATAAAAAGACGCAGCCATGGGACATCCCCGAAGATTGCGTTCGTCAACAATGTGACAATCGTAAATATCAAAAGCAACGTGACGACAACGATCAGAACCTTAAACAGCCGGTCTTTGTTGTCCTCAAACCAATACCGCAGCAGCGCAAAGATGTTGCGCTTCCTCCGCCGGACGCCGGCAATCTCCACATCCTTATACAGTTCCGTAAAAGTCAGGTAACTTGCCCGTCTTGTCTTTTTTTGCAGGAGAGCGTAACTTTGCGCCTTATCTTTTTCCTTCACTTCCAAAATATCCCGAAGGATTTCCGCGCAGACACGAACGCAGTCCGCCTCGCCGATCGACTCATCAATCTCCGTCAGGTCGATCATATAAGACAGGTAAACGCTAAAATCCGCGGAAAGATGCACCTGCCCCTGCGTCAGCACCAAGTACAATACCGGCGCCGGAAGTCCGCAGGTCATGCACGCCATGATCAGATTCCGGCATATCTCCTCGCATTCCTCGACGGACAGCACCCTGCCCATATAGAAGTCCTTCAGCGGACGCTCCCGCACAAAAGGAAATACGACGCGGTTCTTCCCTTCTGCGGAAAAATAGGTCATGTTCCGCTCTTCCTGCGGCACATTTGCCTTTTCATAAATGGAAAGGAAGCGCTGGATAACCTTGTGATCCTTTACGTCAATGACCGTAAGGTATCCAAGACCCGGATCATCTTCATTTTCGCAGACTAAAATGTCGCAGGACGCCGTCTCGGCGACCTTTCGTACTGTATGTAAGCGCATGCTCATGCCCGCTTCTCCACGATCGCGTATGCGTAAGTACAGATGCTCGGCAGATCGGTACAGGATATCTTGATCTCATAGACTCCCGCCTTGTTCGGCGCCGTATATACGCCGTCTGCCGTGATCTCACCGGAACCGCTTTCTGTCATTTCATAAGTCAAACTCGTCGGCTCCATATTGTTGAAGCGGACGCCGAAGTAATGGCTTTCCTTGACCGCCATGCGAGCCGTCGACGTCTCCGGCGAAATGCTCGCATCCTTATCCGCAAGAATATCGCTTAGGTTCTCTCCTGTCGGGAATTTGATTGCGATCCAGCGATAGTTAAGCACAAGATAGTCCACATTCCCCAAAAGCCTCGCTCCGACGACGAAACTGCCCTTGTCATTCAATACGCGCACCGCCGTCTCCGCCGGAACTACGCTCTTTTGCTCCTTTGCAAAAATATC
>CAJOQZ010000190.1 GCA_905236585.1 uncultured Lachnospiraceae bacterium | reverse complement strand
GGCGGGCACAATCGGACTGATTCCCGCCGTTTTCTTTGAACTGCTGCCGGATATCAACGCATGGGCTTTGATGTTCACCGATAAGGACGGCAGGCTGCCGCTTCTCTATGCCGCCGTTTTTTCCAGCGCGGGCGGCTATACCCTGCAGATCATCGGACAAAAAAATGTCCATCCGACGGTTGCCTCTTTGCTGATGAGTTTAGAATCCGTTTTCGGGGTTTGCTCCAGTTGGATCTTGCTGGGAGAAAGGTTGTCGGGAAGGGAGATTTTAGGATGCATATTGATTTTTGCCGCGGTGGTTTTGGCGCAGATGCCGGCAAAAAATTCTGCTACGGAAAATAATTAAGATGCAGATAAAAATATACGCACGAACAAATTGTTCGTGCGTATCGCTCAATCTCCGTAGACGATCCCGGATGACTCCCTTGCCATCTCCATTGTCTGTATTACCGCAAGGGTCACTTCCATTTCCCGTTCCATTTCCGCACGGTTGCCGCTGTCGGCAACGCGGGCGAAATCCTTAAATTCCCGTACCATGCGGTTTCTTGGCAATTCCGGCTGAAAATGTTCTTCCGTCTTTCCAACCATAAAATCCAGTTCCTCACTCTCGTTCGGGGCGCCATTTATCCTCAACCATCCCTTTTCGCCCTGTATTGCAAAAAAGCCGGGGCTCGCCGAATCCTTTGCCGCCATAAGGGACGCCTGAAATGAAGGATATTTCATAAGGAGCAGTCCCGAAAGATCCACGCCGTTAAATCCCCTGTTCGCATCATACCGTACAAAATCCGGCTTCCCCAAAAGTGCAACGGCAATATTAAGATTATAAATCCCAAGATCGTGAAGCGCACCGCCGTATGCCTTTGGATCAAATGCCGGAAGAACCTCGCCATTCCTGTATTTGTCATAACGGCTGGAATACTGTGAATAATTGCCCTGTACCGCACGGATGTCTCCGATCTGATCCAGCAGTTCTTTCATCTTTTCAAATACGGCGGAGTGACGGGGGGTAACTGCGTCAAATACAAAGACGCCCTTTTCCTTTGCTATGTCAAAAAGTTCCTTCGCCTCGGCATAAGAGGGCGTAAAGGGCTTCTCCACAATGGCGTTTTTCCCGGCGAGCAGCGCTTCCTTCGCATAGGAATAATGCACGCTGTTGATAAGACCGACATAGACCGTATCGATATCATCACTTGCCAAGAGTTCCTGATAATCGTTGTAAACCTTTTTAATCCCGAACTCTTTGGCGAAATGCTCGCCGCGCTCCTCGCTTCCCGGACGGGCGAAAATGGCGTTCTTTTCGATTCCTTTTACCTCCGAGATTGCGGTAAGTGCGTCCGTAATAATAAATCCGGTTCCTAAAATCGCTAATTTCATATTTGGCTGCTCCTACGGGAGATACTTAAAAGTTATAAGACCTTCGCTAAAAACTCTTTTAACCGCACGCTCTTCGGATGCTCGAAGATTTCCTCCGGCGTCCCCTCCTCGACTAACTTTCCGGCATCCATAAAAAGAATCCGGTCGGCGACTTCCTTCGCAAACCCCATCTCATGGGTCACGACCGCCATCGTCATGCCTTCCGACGCGAGCGTCTTCATGACGTCCAATACCTCGCCGACCATCTCCGGGTCGAGTGCGCTTGTCGGCTCGTCAAAGAGCATGATCTCCGGCTGCATCATCAGCGCGCGAACGATCGCGATCCGCTGCTTCTGTCCGCCGGAAAGCTGATCCGGGTATGCCTCGCCGCGGTCGCCTAAGTTCACGCGCAAAAGAAGTTTCTTCGCCCGCTCGTCGATCTGCTCCTTCGGCTGCTTCAACACCTTCTCCGGGGCGATCGTCATATTCCGGTACACCGTCATATTCGGAAACAGGTTGAAATGCTGGAACACCATCCCCATTTTCTGCCGGTGCTTGTCAATGTCGATATTCGGATCGGTTATATCCACGTCATCCACATAGATATGTCCGTCCGTCGGCATCTCCAAAAGATTCATGGATCGAAGCAGCGTGGATTTTCCGCTTCCCGACGGTCCGATAATGCAGACCACTTCTCCGTTGCTGATCGTCAAAGATACGTCATCAAGGGCATGGATCGTATGGTCGCGGTAGTATTTTTTCAAATGTTCGATACGGACAATCGCTTCCTTTTTGCTCTTACCGCTCATTCTTCCGCAGCCTCCTTTCGAGACGGTCGTCAAGGTACGAAAGCCCCATGACTAAAACCAGATACATCAGCGCAACCGCGATCAGCGGCATGAACGCGCTAAACGTCCGGCTCCGGATCAGATCGCCCATCTTCGTCAAGTCTTCAATGCCGATATATCCCGCGACAGACGTCTCTTTAATGAGGACGATAAATTCGTTAAACAACGCCGGAAGGACATTCTTGATGACCTGCGGGATCACAACGTAACGCATGGTTCCGATATAGTTGAATCCTAAAGACCGTCCCGCTTCGAACTGCCCTTCGTCGATCGACATGATGCCGCCTCGGATGATTTCCGCCACATAGGCGCCGGAATTGATGCCGAAGGAAAGCATCGCCACGCCGAGCGAATTGGTCGAGGACGCGAAAATGATATAATACGCGATCAACAACTGCACCACCGTCGGCGTGCCGCGGATAATCGTAAGATAAACGCGGCAGAGCAGATTCGCACCCGAAAGCAGGATGTATTCCGCACCGCCTTTCCGCTTCATCGACTCTATGTTTTTATCATAGGATGAGCGCACCGCCGCTACGATGATGCCGATGGCGATTCCGATAATGAGCGCGACCGCGGTGATCTCAAGCGTCGCCAAAAGCCCTTTTAAGAGCATCAGCCACCGGTCGTTGTCGATAAAATTTAATTGGAAATCCGCCTGTAGTTTTTCAAACATCGTTACTCTGCCGGAATGTACTTGGAAACGATTGCGTCAATCGTTCCGTCTTCTTTTAAGCCGTTTAAAGCATCATTGATCTTGCCAAGCAGTTCCTCATTGTCTTTGGATACGCAGATCGCGTAATCTTCTTCGGCATAACTTGTATCAAGGATCGACAAGCCCTCGTTTGCCGCGACAAACGACTTCGCCGGC
>CAJOQZ010000189.1 GCA_905236585.1 uncultured Lachnospiraceae bacterium | reverse complement strand
CGTAGCAACAAAGCCGCCGAAGACAAAAGAACCCCAGCAGAAGCATACGATCGGGGGACGGTGGATCTTGCCGTCAATCTTCGTAAGGCATAATAATGTATTCGCGTACTCGGAGACATCTGAGGGCTGGTTCTTCACAGGTCTTGGAAGAATCGCGCCCGTCTTGATCTCGTAAGAAGTGCTGGTATCAAAATATAAGATGACGTCAAGCGAAGCGGCAATTCCGCCCATGTACTGCACCGTCGGGGAATCCTTCCCCATGCTCGGCACCGTGGCAAACTTGCCCTGCGTCTGCACATGCAGCTCATCCGGATTAAACTGGCAAACGATCGTGCTCCCGCCCTCAATCTGAAGCATCGCATTGCCGCTGCTCTTGCGCATTGTATTAGAACTGCCGAAAAGCATCGATAAAATAGACATCGCTTAACCCACCCTTACTCGCTATAACGCGTCCGTTTCATTATACTAGAATGGATTTCGACTCGCAAGAAGATGTTTCAGAATGTCACATCCTTATTTATCGGCAACGAGATCATCCTGTGCGCCGTTGTCGGGGATCGTGACCGTCACCACGGTTCCGCCGCCGCTTGCGTCTGTTATTGCAAGGCTTCCTCCACACATGATCTCCAGCCTCTGCCGAATGTTTTTTAAGGCAATCCCCGCCTCATTCGTCTCGTCTGCAGCAAACCCCCTGCCGTTATCTGCAACGACGATTTCACTCCCGCCATCCGTTTTCCGCGTCCGAACGGAAATGCGAAACACCCCCGCATACGGATCTCTGCCGTGCTTGATGGCGTTTTCCACGATGGGCTGCAGCGTCAGCGGCGGGATTCGGAACCGGGTATGCGGCGTATCGTAATCGACAAAAAGCCCCTCCTCATATTGCGCCTTTTCCACGGCAAGGTAGGCGCGGGTATGTTCCAATTCCGAAGAAAAGGGGATCGGCGCCTCGCTTGCGATCGCGGTAAAGTTCCTGCGCAGGTAAGCGGTAAAATCCAGGATGACCTGCCGGGCAAGTTTCGGATCTTGATCGCACAGGCAGTAGATGCTCGTCATTGTATTGTAGATAAAGTGCGGCCGCATCTGAAGAACCATGATGCTGGTGCGCTGATTGGCAATCTCCCGCTGGCGGTGCAGATCCGCCTCGATCTGATCCGACAGGACAAGCCCGTACATGGACAGCCCGCCAAGAACCATGCCAATGTCAAGAACCGGGAAAACATCTATGAACATCTGCACGAACATCCCCGCCACCATCGGCAGCGTGGCGACAAGAAAACTATAGAACGTTTTGCGGGAAAACCGCTTCCGCCAGCGTATCGCACCGGCAAGATTAAGGAGCAGAATTGCAATCAAAGGCAGAACCAAAATCGAGTAGAGGGGACCGCGATAATAGCCGTTATCCGAACTGTTGTAAAGAAGAACCCCGGTGAACCTGGCGCTTACAAGCAGAGCAACATAGACCGCCCACAGAACGAGCACGGCATGAAGCAGCCTGCTTGCACGCAAATTTTCTTTTCCGCAGTGCAGCAGGTAAATTGTCACCATCACCATCGGAAGCGAAAGAAACAGGGATTCCTGCACCAGTGCAAAATAGGTCGCTGCCGCCGGAAACAAACCGGTGTACAGGATAAACTCAAGGAAAACGGCAAAGCAGCACAACATCAGAACGGTAAAATAGGCAAGAAAGAAGCGCTTGCTCCATCGTTCGATCCCGGGCAGAATGGCAATGAACCACAGCCCCAGCATGCTTAACATGAACATCGCGCCGAGCACGGCAAAATAAAAGATATCGCTCCCGATGCTCATTCTTCAGCCCCCGCCTGCAAGAACGGATAGCGCAGTTTTTTAAGCTGATCCTTCACATCCGCCGCCGTCATGGGCTTTAACATAAATCCGCTCGCATCGGTCTTCCATGCATCGAGGGAGTAGTCGGCATATGCGGTCAGGAACACGATGTTGGTGCGGGGATTGATGTCAAGCAGCGCATGGCAAAGGTCGAGCCCGCTCGCCGTCCCCAGTTCAATATCCAAAAAAGCCAGCGAGATACGATTCACCTTGGCATATTCAATCGCTTCTTTCGGCCAGATAAATCCCGTGACCGACGCCTCCGGCAGAACCTCCGAAACGACCGCCATGCCTTCGGCAAGGACAACCTTGCTGTCATCCACCATGATGACATTGGGGGATTCATCGCTCTGCGCCACAATCGCGAACAATTCGCCCGGATCGACCCCCAGACAACCGGCAAGCCGGATGATCATCGCGGCGTCCGGCAGTCGGCTGGCGTTTTCCCAGCGTGCGATGGTCGAATGGCTGACAAAAATATGCGCCCCGAGCTGCTTTTGCGAAAGCCCTCTCTCCTCCCGCAGCTTCCGCAGCGTTTGCGCAAATAACAGATTCACCGTATTGCCCCCCCATTTTTAGATTTCGACATGTCGCATTCCTCATCTTTCTGCATGCAACTTCGCCCTTATCATAGTATTACCGGCAAAAAATAGCAAGAAAGATCATGTATTTATCTCTGTAGTTATGTATTTTTGATTTGGACTGCTTGGTTTGTCGGGAATCGTTCTAGCCAATCGCCCTTCTTCAAGCAAAGGCATAATCAACTTTTGGCGTATGTAACGCTCTGAACCAATTTTTAAATGCTTTTGTATTTCAGATTTAGATCGTGGTTTCTGACAAAATATAAGTATTTTATGCTTTTTATCTTCGTCACCAGCCTCGTCACCAGCCTCGTCACCAGTGACGAGGCCGGTAATGGAGCCAACTCCCAACGGCAATGTCAGAATTGTCCGATCCGGAGCACCGCCTCCAAACATTTCTTCCACTATCGGCGCATCCAGACCGGCATCATGCCATGCTTTAAAAATGTCAGGAACTCCAGAGCCGGCATGCTCGCCATAGCCAATAAGATTAAACATCTTGAATAGCCCTTTGTTTCTCGGCTGTGAAATGCCGCCTTTTAGCATCTGCTTCTTACCGGTTATGATCGTTCCGGGGTTCGCAAGTGTAATCTTATCCGGATATTTCTCTATGATCACACTCCAAGGTTGATAGAAATCCGTATTAACAAGGCAATTAACAAGAGCCTCTCTGACTGCATCATGCATAGGGGTTTCATCTACACGCATCTGGTTGACAAGTCTAAACGGCTTTTTAAGGTCAAGCACAAGTTTGGCGGAAACACGATTAAAGAAATCATATACATTGCCGGACCACTCCGGTTCCTGTGAATATATCCGATCTGTCCATCGGATATTTGGCTCCATGTGTTCCCTGTAATCAAGGAAATACTCCGGATACTCTCTGGTAATCCTCAATTCCTTTCCGAACATCAAAAGACCTGCCGCAGTTGGCTTTAAGGTATCTCCCTCATCATTTAAAGCGCCGATCTGAACAAGGAAATCCGAATCGTTCAGGTTGCTCCATGCCGATCCTTCATGTCGTGCATTATATCGGATTCTATAAGACTTAATCGTCTCCTTGTCAAACTCCGGTGTGCGATTCAACACTCTTTCGTCCGGGCTTTCATCAGATGCATCACGGATCATGGACTTGACTTCAGGTTCTGCACAACGATAGTCACCCTCATGATCACGGCGAAAGGTAGCGCCAAACACATCATTGTTTATATATACAGGCTTCTGATAGCGGGTTGCGCGGGGAACCTTTATAACTAAAACCACGTCCTCGCCTACCATATACTCTTCGACATCCCTTTCTGAAATAAGGCAGACAGAGACCTTCTTTTTATTATGAATGGTATCCCAAAAATCCTTTTTTAGCTTCGGAAGATTCGCAAGCCCTGTTGTTTTCCATGAACCATCTTTTCTTTCGACAGCCCCGCAGATGATACAGCCGCCATAGGAATTTGCAAAAGACGAGTATGTATCCCAAAGGGATGCCGGGAGTCCGCCGTTTGCAGCCTTCGCCTCAAGACGGTTTCCTTCTCGATATTCTTCAAAACGCTTCGGATCAAAATCCATGCGATAAGACCTCCATCATCTTACAATGCATGCATTGCGTCGAAGTAATTATTCCTGCAACAGGGACATTCCCGTCCGTTCGTCTGTTGATTATAGCATATTCCGTCTCGCCTTTTCAATAAACAGGAATAGACGGAAATCTAATATTTATCCAATTTTGCCTTTAGAACAAACGCTTCTTTGTGTTCGACGGCAAAATGCCTTAACCTCACACGAAGAAGCGTTTGTTATCAACATAAAAGTTGATTTTCATAATTAATCTCCGTTCCGCCGCCGTTGGCAGCACAAATAGCCATGAAAAACTATTTTTCACACTGCCGCCCCATTGCTTTTGTAGGGCATATGGAATATACTTTATCATGTGGGTTTGCACATCAACAAACTTACATTCCTTATAACAGACATAACATATCAGAATACAAAAAGGGCTTTGGCGCACTTGAGGGCATAAGACAATGGAGACATCTTTCGGAGATATTTTACAGCAGCTTCGCAAGGAAAAGAATCTTTCGCAGCAGGAACTGGCGGATTCCCTGTTTGTCAGCCGCGCAAGCATCTCCAACTGGGAAAGCAACCGCAGGCTTCCTGACCTGATCATCCTCTCCCGCCTCGCGAAAGTGCTGGATGTGGATATCGCACGGCTGGTTTCGGGGATAAACGAAGAACCCATGCCGCAGGAGGTCATCATCGTGGATGACGAGCCGACGCTCCTTGCCGGGGCAATCCCGGTTATTTCGGAGGTTCTGCCGAAGGCAACGATCACTGGATTTACCAAGTGCGCGGAGGCGATATCCTACACGGAAAAGAACCGTGTCGAACTCGCCTTTTTAGACATCGAGATCGGAACGGAGAGCGGAATCGAACTGTGCCGCCGCTTATCCGAAGCGAACCCAAGGATCAACGTGATCTTCCTTACCGCCTATCCCGATTACGCGGCATCGGCATGGGATACCGCCGCCAGCGGCTTCCTCCTTAAGCCCCTGCACGCCGAGGACGTGCGGACGCAGATTAAGAAACTGCGTTATCCGATATTCAACAAAAAGGAGCCTTAAGGTTGCAGAACTGGGTAGACATCATCAATTTTGCCATAGGCATCGCCGGCTGCACCGTCTCGCTCATGGGCGTAATGCTTGCCCTCCGGCTGCAGTATCTGGAAAGAATCGCGAGGCATTTTTTTGTTGCGTTTTTTTTGGTGGTCTTCGCCTATATCGCATCCATGACGATAACCCATTGCTCGCTTCTTCTGTTGGGGCCGGAATACAATGCGCTCTCTAAGGCGGCAGTTTTCCTTGAATCCCTTTTTTCCTCTCTTTTGATGCCGATGCTTACCGTTTATCTGCTTAAAGTCTGCGGACAGTCCTTACGATGCCGGCTCGTCGCAGTCGTTTTGGCGCTGCTTTGCGTTTATGTAGTGATTCTCATTATTACGCAGTTTACGTCCGCAATTTATGAAATAACATAAAATGTTTACCGGCGCGGGCCGCTGTACCCGATACTTCTGGTTCCTCCGGTACTTCTGATGTGCGTCAACCTCTTTGCGCTCTATCAGCGCAAAGGCTTTCTTCCAAGACGACTTTTTAACATTTTTCGATTCTATTTTCTGCTGCCGACGATATGCATGCTTATCCAGATGGCATTCTTCGGCATTTATCTGATCGCGTTGGGAACATCTGTCGGCGTAATGATCATGTTCGTCTATATTTTGAATGAACAGGTGGACAACGTGGTGCAGCAGAAAATCGCCATCGGCGAACAGCAGCTTCGGATTCGCACGCTGCAGATGCGACCCCATTTCATATACAATACCATGATCAATATTTACTATCTCTGCGACAGCAACCCCCAAAAGGCAAAAGAGGTCATTGGGGATTTTACCGATTATCTGCGGAGAAATTTCAGCGCCGTGGTCGAGTCGGGGACAATTCCTTTCGCCGACGAACTCAAACACACACAGGCGTATCTTGCCGTCGTAAAGGCACGCTACGGCGACCGGTTGTCCGTCGAATACGATACGGATTACGCCATGTTCCGCGTTCCGCCGCTGACGCTTGAACCTGTGGTGGAAAATGCGGTAAAGCACGGCATGGACCCTCAAAAAGCACCATTGTTTATTCGAATTTCAACTTCAAAAGGCGAAGGTTTCAATGTAATCACCGTGGAAAATTCCGGCGTGGAATTATCGGTTCTCACGGAAGAGCCTCCTGTGTCGGACGGGGACAGCGCGGAAACGCATATCGGCATTCCCAATGTCCGCAAGCGCCTAGAGGCGCTCTGTAACGGAACGCTTACACTCGCGCCCCGGGAAGGCGGCGGGGTTACCGTCACGATTTGCATCCCGCAAAACATCCAAAAAACGGGGGATAACTACGACCCAAATTCCTCGGATTGAAGGGAGTTCGCCGCGTCGATAAACAGGGAAATCCAAAGCGCATAGTCCTCCTGCGGCGGCATGCCGCCATATTCGGGGATGCAGGCAAAAAGCGTGATGCAGCCGCCTTCGTATTGAATAAAGTCCGATTCTTCCCCCGCATAAACAGGGAACGGTTCATCGCTTACCATCGCTTTCACAAAAGAATTTCGGTCATTCAGTGCTTCGCATAATTCTTCCAGATCATCCATATCCGCATCCTCCGCCGCCAAAAGGTCGGCACGGATACCAAAAAGGAAAACATCCTCCTGCTCCGTCGTCTGATAAGAAAGCGTCAGGATCAAATCCTCCTCCGCCATCTGGATGACCGGCGTTCCCACAGCGATGACGCCGGTCTGCGTACAGCCTTCCACATCAAGGCAGTCGCTTAGGTACTGAAGCCGGGAAAGGGCTGCGGCATAGTTGATATCAGAATCAACCGGCATGTCCGCATCGCTATCCGGCAACCCATCGTCGGCATCCGCCCTCTTATCCTCCGGCTCCCCGGTCCCCGCATCCGTTTCATCCGATGTCATCATTTCCGCCCCGTCAAAGCCGATCACGCTCCAGTCGTCTTCCCCGGGCATCTGCG
>CAJOQZ010000188.1 GCA_905236585.1 uncultured Lachnospiraceae bacterium | reverse complement strand
TATGTGCTAATGAGCCAAGTGTCTGCGAATGGATTTTCGCGCCGCTATCCCTCTCCCGGTCAAACCGGCGTGTCATGAAATGATACAGCCCCGCCTCCTCATAAAGACGGCAGTCGCTCATCTCTATCTGTGCCTCTTTTGCCATAAGATGGTACGCATACTCAATCCTTGTATAGCATGGCACATCATCATCCTCTTTATCTTTGTTATGCTCCACACCGTCAAACTTAAGCAGCCAATATCCGTATCCGCTGTCCGCCGCAATCTGTCCTGAGCGGATGTCCCCTGTTGCTTCGTTCCATGCAATTACGGCTTTTGCTCTTGCTCCCCCCGCCGATGTCCCGACTTTAAGGATGGACTCCATTGCATGGTTGTCCGCTGTTATATGCATATTTTCACGCTTTGCCAGTATATCTGATGCCAATCGTACAAGTTCATTCACATGTATGGTCTCATCAGGTGTCCGTACCGCCTCAAACGCCGGTACATATTCTAAGGCTCCCATCCCGCGTTTCCCCGTATAGCAGAGCCTTTCTACTGCGTTTAATGAATTTTCCTGCCGTCCCTGCTGCAAAAGCCATGCATTGATGATTCGGTTGCCGAAGCGATCCGGGAGCGAATCCGCCAGCAATCCGGGCAAACCTTCAAACGTCCGCGAAGGCAGTTCCGGAAAGGAATACATTCTGCCGGAAAGCGGCATCACAATCGGCGACACTTCTATTCCACTTTGCAAAAAACTTCTGTCATATTCAAAACGCGCAATCGGACTTTCATCATCTATCAATACTGTTCCGATCCGCCGTCCCCATAGATATACTTCCGCTGCCGTCATGCTTCTTCATCTCCCCATTGCCATATCACGTTTTCATTTTGTCGGTATTTTGCCGCCGTCGCCCGTTGTCTTCTCTTTCCTAAATTCACTGCATCGGATGGACGAAGCTGCTCCTCATCCAATATTGTGTCAATGCGGTCAATCAACCCTAAAGTTCGCATTACCTGAAGAAAACTTCGCAACTGCACATCTTTTCCGCTTTCAATATTAGCAACTGTGCGAAGCGATATTCCCGCACGTTCTGCCAATTCTTTTTGGCTCATTGGAAGATCGATTCGTGCGCTTTGGATTCGCTTGCCGATTTCCGCCGTGATCTGTTCATTAGACAACTGATTGGTTATTCTCATGACGCTTTACCTCCCTTATCGTAAAAACATTTTATCACGATACTGTTTAATATGCAAGATATTACTTGTTAGATTAGGAAATCATAGATAATATGTATTTTTTTACCTGTTGACTTTTAAGTATAATTCTATCTTGATTTCACACGGAAATCTACTGCTGAAATCTACTGCTGAAATCTACTTTTATACTATCTTGCCTTGGGAACAAACGCTTCCCCGTGTTCGACGGCAAGAATGCCTTAACCTCACACTTAAGAAGTGTTTGTTCTCAACACAATATTTGATTTCCATAGATGATTCCCACTTTTTTCTTGTCGTTTCGGCAGATATGGTGTAGACTAAAAAGGAATGAAAGCGGCATTTTTACTGCCGCGATAAAGAAGGGAGATTTTGCAATGATCAGCACCTATAACGAACTTTACAAATTCATGGACGAAAGCAATGATATCGGCGACGATGCGATTGCCATATTAAAGGAACTCGACGGCACCGCCTCCGTTGTAACGCAGGCATCGCTGAATGAAATCTTGGTCGGTCTGTATAATCGTCTGGATGCATCGCCAGTGAAGATTTCCGGTCTTGGGGAGAATGTATCAAAAGAACAATATGCCGCATGGGTGGATGATACTTTTGATACCTATACTGTCGGATTGTTTAAGAAAAGCATAATGGAATAGTTTCATTTCACACCACATTTTCAAACATGAAAATATACGCGTGTATGGTCTTTTGAAAAATAATGTTCATCAAAAAAGCAGACAGGGCATAACGCCGCATCTGCTTTTTTGATATATGTCGATCCCCTTTTTCACATTTTAATGATGGAACAGCCGCAGCCCGGTAAACGCCATTACCATTCCGTACTTGTTGCAGGTCTCGATCACCTGATCATCCCGGATAGAACCGCCCGGCTGTGCGACATACGCTACGCCGCTCCGGTGCGCACGGTCTATATTGTCCCCGAACGGGAAAAACGCATCCGACCCTAAGGAAACGCCGGTATTGGAGTCAAGCCATTTCCGTTTTGCTTCCGCCGTGAAAACTTCCGGCTTTTTGGTAAATACTTTTTCCCATTCGCCGTCCGCAAGAACATCCATATAATCTTCTCCAATATACAGATCAATCGCGTTATCCCTGTCGGCACGTTTGACATCTTCCTTAAACGGAAGAGACAAGACTTCCGGCGACTGCCGGAGATACCAGTTGTCCGCCTTCTGTCCGGC
>CAJOQZ010000187.1 GCA_905236585.1 uncultured Lachnospiraceae bacterium | reverse complement strand
GCAAAGAAAGCGAAAGTCGTGCCGATTTCTTCCTCCGCGCTTTACACGTTGCAGTTTATTGCGTCGTCAGAAGCGGGCAAACTGTTTTCCTTCACCCTTACCGATCCTGTTTTTTTGGAAACGAAGGAATATGTATCCGCATATTACCGGCGATATGTGAAGCATGATTTTAAGTCAGAGGAATTTCTTGATAAAATGACATAAAAAGGCTATACTTGAAAAGATGTGCGCGAAAGGTGCAATGAGGGAAGTATGGCGAATAAAAAAACAAAGCGCAGCCGGCAGTCAGTCGAGCGGTCAAGGACGCAAGGGATGACCCGCGAGCAGACGAAGAGATACCATGCCGCGAAGCGGCGGAAGACATTGCGGCGGCAGAGACGGATACTTTTGCTATGTCTGGCGGTGATTGCATTTCTCTTCTTTTTGCTGATACTGAGGGCGTGCGGCGTATTCGAGGAGCGCGCGGCAGAGACGACGCTTACGGTGAACGCGGATGGAAGCATAACATTCGAAGAGATCGCGGCAATATCCGACGCGTCCGCCGACGAGGTGAAGGCGTTCATAAAGGACGCGATCAAAACGTATAACAGAGAAAACAAAGGCGGCAGGGTGCGCTTAAAGCGGATTCACGAGAAAGATGGGACGATCTATGTGCGGTCCGTCTATTCCGATGCGAAGGTGTATGCGGATTTTACGGGGCTTACGCTTTTTAGCGGCACGATTGCCGAGGCGCAGGCGGACGGGTATGACCTGTCGGATATTTATGCGTCGGTCAAGGAAGGGAAAAAGGGTTCCGTGACCGAGATTTCCGAAGTGCTTTCCGACAAAAGGGATTCTTGTCTTATTGTGGAGCAGAATATCAGCGTCGTGGTGCCGGGGGAGATTTGCTATGTGACGGACAACGCGACGGAAGTGGACGGCAACGCCGTAAGGATTCAGACCGGAGACGAAAAGGCGGTGACGACTACGGCGATCATATATACGGCGGATGCAAAAGATAATACAAAATAATTTTTATTTATAAGGAGAACCTGCAAGATGAAGGCAAATGAGAAGACAATGGAGCAGATCGTCAGCCTCTGTAAAGGGCGCGGATTCATGTATCAGGGGTCCGAGATCTACGGCGGACTTGCAAACAGTTGGGATTACGGGAACTTAGGAGCGGAACTTCTCCGCAACGTCCGTGACGCATGGTGGAGGAAATTCATCCGGGAGAATCCTTACAATGTCGGCATCGACAGCGCGATTCTGATGAATTCCCGGACATGGGAGGCATCCGGGCATTTAGGCGGATTCGCCGATCCGCTGATGGACTGTCGGGAGTGCCATGAGCGATTCCGTGCCGATCAGGTGATCGAAGGATACGCAAAAGATAACGGCATAACCTTAGACCGTCCGATCGATGCATTTACCAAAGAGGAGATGGAAGGATACATCAAGGAGCATAATATCGCATGCCCCAGTTGCGGAAAGCACAATTTTACCGAAATCAGGCAGTTCAACCTGATGTTCAAGACCTTCCAAGGCGTCACCGAGGATGCAAAAGATACGGTATACTTGCGTCCGGAGACGGCGCAGGGCATCTTTGTCAATTTCAAAAACGTTCAGCGCACGTCCCGCAAAAAGATCCCGTTCGGCATCGGACAGATCGGAAAGTCGTTCCGCAACGAGATCACGCCGGGCAACTTCATGTTCCGCACGAGGGAATTTGAGCAGATGGAACTGGAATTCTTCTGTGAGCCGGGAACAGATCTCGAGTGGTTTGCGTATTGGAAGAAGTACTGCATGGACTTCCTTATGTCGCTTGGCTTAAAAGAGGACGAACTGCGGATGCGGGATCACGACCCGGCGGAACTGGCGTTCTATTCGAAGGGCACGACCGATATCGAATTTTTGTATCCCTTCGGCTGGGGCGAACTTTGGGGCATTGCGGACCGTACCGATTATGACTTAAAGCAGCACCAGACGTTTTCGGGAGAGGACTTGTCCTATTTCGACGATACGAAGAACGAACGGTATATCCCGTACTGCATTGAGCCGTCGACCGGGGTCGGACGGATGGCGCTGGCGTTTATCGTATCGGCGTATGACGAGGAGAATATCGGAACGGATGAAAAGCCCGACGTGCGGACGGTTCTGCATTTCCACCCGGCAATCGCGCCGGTCAAGATCGGCGTGCTGCCGCTGTCGAAGAAGTTAGGGGAAAAGGCGGAAGAATTGTACGCCGCGCTTAGCAAACATTTTGTCTGCGAATACGACGACCGCGGCAATATCGGAAAGCGCTACCGCAGACAGGATGAGATCGGCACGCCGTACTGCGTGACGTATGATTTCGATTCGGAAGAGGATCACAGCGTGACGGTGCGGGATCGTGATACGATGGAGCAGGAGAGGATTCCAATAGATAATTTAGAAGCGTATTTTGCGGATAAATTTGAGTTTTAGGAATCAGGTGCGATGCCGTTCACCAAAAATTTTTCTCTCACTGGTGTGAGGGAATCCGCCGTTCACCACAAAAATTATCTCTCACGGTCGAAGACAACGACCTTAGAGAGACAATTTTTGGGTTCACTGGTGTGAGGCATGCCTGTTACTACCGGCTTT
>CAJOQZ010000186.1 GCA_905236585.1 uncultured Lachnospiraceae bacterium | reverse complement strand
GGGAATGATGCAGGCGTCGAGCGCGAGTTTGTCGGCAAGTTCGAAGGCAACGCGGAAGTAATCGAAGGGATTGCCTTTTGCGTGGTATTCGGACTGGTCGGCGATTTTAATAAAGGTATGCCCTTGCTCGACCACCGCGTTGCGAGTGCCGAGCGCCAACTGCATGCCGTAGCCGTAGGTTCTGTGTCCGCTGATATATCCGATGCGATATTTTTTCATAGGCGCCCCGCTTATTTTTACATAATCAGTTGTAACTGCCCAGACAACCCCGAACAGTTACGCTCGTTTAATCATGCCGTTCGTCGGCGTTGTCGAACATTTCGCAAAAACGCGCCGCCGTATTCCGAGGAAGCCCCGCGGCGTCGAGATGCGCGGTGTCCCCGTAATGATTGACGCGAAAAGACGCGATTCCTTTCCGCCGCTCTTCGGTGACGATCTCCGTAATGGACGCCGGTGCTGCGGCAAACCCATGCCACAAAAGCGTCGGCGAGATATTGAGCAGATGGCTTAAGATGACGCATCCGCAGCCAAAATGGGAAAACAGCGCGATCACGTCGTCGTTTGCGCGCTTAGCGCGGTAGTAGTCGCTTTCGCGGACATATCCGTGCTTTGCTAAAAGCCGGTCTAAATTTTCGCAGATATCTTTGTACTGCATGCCGACAAAAGAATCGTGCAGCATCTTAGCGTGCGCAAACGTATGGACATTGAAAAAACCTTCTTCCTTTGTCCATACGTCAGGCAGGATGTCCCAGGGGATGCCCATCTGATAATCCTTGTCGGGACGGGACATCAATGTGGAAAATTCCTGCAGCCAGTTCGCCGCCTCTGCCTTTTGATGGCGGAGACGCTGCGTGTATTTTGCCGTTTCCATTGCGCGCCCCATCGTCGATACGTAGATATAGTCGATCCGCTCGTGTTCGAGGCGTTTTGCCAATAGTTTCGCTTCTTCTTTTCCGAGATCCGTCAGCGCGTCGTTTTCATAATCCGGGTCGGCGTGGCGGATCAAATAGATTTTCATTCGTATGTGCTCCTCTTAAAATAGAATTATAACAATGATAACATAACGACTTTGGTTTCACAATAAAAAACATGATTTGAGCAAGGAAATCAATTATCAGACATTCTATTCCTGGCAACAAACGCTTCTTAAGTGTTCGACGGCAAAAATGCCTTAACCTCACACTTAAGAAGCGTTTGTTCTCAACATAAAACTCGATTTCCGTGCAAAAAAAACATATTATTTGAATCTTGCTTCGTTTTCCTGTATAATATCGGAGGTTAGGAAGAAAGGATAAAACAGGCATGAGTTTTTTGGATTCTTTGGCGCAGTTCAATGACGCGGTAAACGGGTTTGTCTGGACGACGGTCGGGGTTTGGCTGTTGATCGCAACGGGCATCTTGATGTCCGTGCTGACGAAGTTTTTTCAGGTGACGCATATCCGGCACTGGATGAGCAAGACGATCGGCTCGCTCTTTGACGGCAAGGTGCGGGGGCATACGGACGAGCACGCGTCCATTTCCCAGTTTCAGGCGCTTTGCACGGCGCTTGCAGCGACGGTCGGCGTCGGCAATATCGCCGGCGTGTCGGCGGCGATTTTAACCGGCGGGCCGGGAGCGGTCTTCTGGATGTGGGTGGCGGCGTTTTTCGGCATGATGACGAACTACTCGGAGAACATCTTAGGCATCTATTTCCGCCGCAAGAACCACCACGGCGAATGGTCGGGCGGCGCCATGTACTATTTACAGGACGGGCTGGGGGGCTATCCGCACATGAAAGGCGTCGGCAGGGCTTTGGCGGTGATCTTTGCCGTCTGCGCGGCACTGGCGTCCTTCGGAATCGGCAACATGGGACAGATCAATAAAATCGTCATGAATTTCACGTCGGCATTCGACATCCGTCCGCTCTCCGAAGTGGTATTGTACTCGTCGGGCGGCTCCGACGTCACTCTTTATATGCTGCTTGTGGGGATTGTTTTAATGATCCTCGTCGGTGTGGTCGTTCTCGGCGGTCTGCAGCGGATCGCGGCGGTGGCGGAGACGATCATTCCGCTGATGGTCGTGATGTATGTCGTGGGTTCGTTGATCATCATCATTGCCAACGCGCCGCATATCGGCACCGCCTTTTCTCATATCTTCGGCATGGCGTTTTCGTCGCATGCGGCATGGGGCGGGGCGGTCGGCGTGACGTTTAAGACGGTCATCACCCAAGGCTGCAAACGCGGCGTTTTTTCCAACGAGGCGGGTCTTGGTTCTTCCGTTATGGTCCACTCCAATTCCAATGTCATTGAGCCGGTCAAACAAGGCTTGTGGGGCATTTTCGAAGTTTTTATGGACACGCTTGTGATCTGTACGATGACGGCTCTCGTGATCTTAACTTCCGGCGTGGTCGATCTTGAGACGGGGATTGCCGACACCGGAAGCGACGCGACGTTGATCGCGGAAGCGTTCAATACGATCTTCAAAATCGGTAACTTCGAATTTGGACGTTATTTCGTCGCAGTTGCGATCCTTTTGTTTGCGTTCACGACGGTTCTTGGCTGGTCGCATTACGGGACGAAGGCGGTGGAATACCTTGCCGGAGACAATGCGCCTGTCGTGACAAAAGTTTACAAAGTAATCTTCGTT
This sequence comes from uncultured Lachnospiraceae bacterium, assembly GCA_905236585.1. GTDB lineage: Bacteria > Bacillota > Clostridia > Lachnospirales > Lachnospiraceae > RGIG4930. The sequence continues at coordinate 2,695 of CAJOQZ010000186.1, read as the reverse complement.
TTAATGATTCTGTCAGGCGCGCTGATGACCTCGTCGATCGCGTGGGATATTTCCGATACGTTCAACGGCATGATGATGATCCCGAACTTAATCGGTGTAATCGCAATGAGTCCGCTGGTTGTAAAACTGACGAACAACTATGTCCGCCGCCGGTTAAAAGGCGAAAAAATCGAGCCGGTGCTTTCCTACGACCCGAAGATACAGGCGGCGAACGCGAAGCGGATTGAAGAAACCGGCGAAGATTGACAGCGTATATAAAGGAGTACACGCCATGCGACATTTAATGAGTCCGATGGATTTTTCGGTCGAAGAACTTGAGGAGTTGATGGACGTAGCAAGCGACATCAAAGACCATCCGTCCAAATACGCGCACGCCTGCGACGGACGGATTTTAGCGACCTGTTTTTACGAGCCGTCCACGCGGACGCGGCTTAGTTTTGAATCCGCGATGCTTCGGCTGGGCGGTTCGGTGCTGGGATTCGCAAGCGCCGATTCGTCGTCCGCGGCAAAAGGCGAGAGCGTTTCCGATACGATCCGCATCATATCGGGGTACGCTGACATCTGCGCGATGCGCCACCCGAAAGAGGGCGCGCCGCTTGTTGCGGCAAGCAAGTCGCTGATTCCGGTCATCAACGCCGGGGACGGCGGGCACCAGCATCCGACGCAGACACTGACCGACCTTTTTACCATCCGCTCCCTGGAGGGCAGGATCGCAAACCTGACGATCGGGCTCTGCGGCGATCTGAAGTTCGGGCGCACCGTCCACTCGCTGATTAATGCCTTGGTGCGCTATCCGGGTATTTCGTTCGTGCTGATCTCCCCCGAAGAACTGCGGGTGCCGAGTTACATCCGGGACGACGTGTTGAAGGCGAACGGCGTGCCTTATACCGAAGTGGAGCGCTTGGAGGACGCGATGCCCGACCTTGACATTTTATATATGACCCGCGTGCAGAAGGAGCGTTTCTTCAACGAGGAAGACTACCTGCGCATGAAGGGCTTTTACATTTTGGACAAAGAAAAAATGGAACTCGGCAAAAAGAACATGCTCGTTCTGCACCCGCTGCCCCGGGTCAACGAGATCGCGGTCGAAGTGGACGACGATCCGCGTGCGGCGTATTTTAAGCAGGCGAAATACGGGGTATATATCCGCATGGCGCTTATTTTGAAATTATTGGAGGAAAGCGAATGTTAAATATCAGCGGTATCCGTGAGGGGTACGTCATCGACCATATCAAGGCGGGAATGAGTCTGCGGATTTATGACGATCTGAAACTGAACGAACTCGAAGACTGCACGATCGCTCTCATCATGCACGCGAAGAGCAATAAAATGGGCGCAAAGGACATCATCAAGGTCGAGTGTCCGCTGGGGGCGATCGACCTTGACATCTTAGGCTTTATCGACCGCAACATCACGGTGAACGTTATAAAATGCGACGAGATCATCGAAAAGCACAAACTCACCCTGCCGAAGCAGATCAAAAACGTGATCGCGTGCAGCAATCCGCGCTGCATTACGTCGATCGAGCAGGAACTGGACCAGGTCTTTATCTTAACCGACCCCGATCGAGTGGTGTATCGGTGCAAATACTGTGAGGAAAAATATTCCGGAAGGAAAATATTCAAGTAATTTTTTTTACAAGGAGGACATCAATGAGTTACGAAATTCGAGATATCAATCTTGCACCGTCGGGCGAGCATAAGATCGACTGGGTGCGGAAGAACTGCGATCTGCTGCGGAGTCTGGAGGCGGATTTTTCGAAAAGCAAGCCGTTTGAAGGCATCCGCATTGCGCTTTCGATTCATCTGGAAGCGAAGACCGCCTATCTGTGCAAGGTATTGGCGGCGGGCGGCGCGGAAATGTTTATCACCGGATCGAACCCGCTTTCGACGCAGGACGACGTTGCGGCGGCTCTGGTAAAAGACGGGCTTAACGTATTTGCTTGGTATAATTCGACCCCGGAAGAATATGATAAGCATATCGGGATGGTTCTGTCGAACCATTGCAACATCATCATTGACGACGGCGGCGATCTGGTAAACATGCTCCATACGAAGATGCGCGACGAACTGCAGTACGTGATTGGCGGCTGCGAGGAGACGACGACCGGCATCATCCGACTGCGGGCGATGGACAGGGACGGCGAACTTGCCTTCCCGATGGTTATGGTGAACGACGCGGACTGCAAGCATTTCTTCGACAACCGTTACGGCACGGGGCAGTCGGTCTGGGACGGCATCAACCGCACGACGAACCTGATCGTTGCCGGGAAAAACGTGGTCGTCGCCGGGTACGGCTGGTGCGGCAAAGGCGTATCGATGCGGGCGAAGGGACTCGGCGCGAAGGTTATTGTTACCGAGGTCGATCCGATCAAAGCGATTGAAGCGGTTATGGACGGCTTTACGGTTATGCCGATGCATGAGGCGGCGAAGATCGGCGATTTCTTCGTCACGGTGACGGGATGTGCGCACGTCATCACAAAAGAGGACTTCCTTGTGATGAAGAACGGCGCGATACTTTGCAACGCGGGGCATTTCGACATTGAGATCGACATGAAAGGATTGCGGGAAATGGCGCTTTCGACCATCGATCAGCGGGCGAACATCGTGGGCTATGAAGTGAAAGAGGGAACATTCCTTTATGTGTTAGGCGAGGGACGTCTGGTAAACCTTGCCTGCGGCGACGGACATCCGGC
>CAJOQZ010000185.1 GCA_905236585.1 uncultured Lachnospiraceae bacterium | reverse complement strand
GTCCGGTACGATGCAGGGCGAGATCATTGCTGATCTTGGTCTTGACGCTATCGACTTCAACGGCAACGGCAAAGTTGACTACATCATGATCGAAGGCGATCCGGAGAACGTTGACGCTCAGTATCGTACAGAGTTCTCGGTTAAGGCTTTGACGGACGCTGGTCTTGAAGTTAACGAATTAGACGATCAGGTTGGTATGTGGCAGCAGGAAGACGCGAACCGTCTGGTTGCTAACTCCCTTTCCGCATATGGCAACGACATCGAAGTTGTATTCTGCAACAACGACGCTATGGCACTCGGTGCATTACAGGCGATCGACGCAGCAGGACGTAAGGTTGGCGAAGATATCTATCTGGTAGGCGTTGATGCATTAACGGAAGCATTAGAGGACGTTCTTGCAGGCACGATGACCGGTACGGTATTCAACGATCACTTCTCGCAGTCGCACAGCGCGGCAGACGCAGCGATCAACTTCATTAACGGAAGCACGAACGAATACTACATCGGCTGCGATTATGTCAAGGTTACATCTGACAATGCGCAGGAAGTATTAGACATGGTACAGTAATTCGACCGGAATTTACTTCATTAGTAGTGAGAAGGGCGCGGGTGTGATTGCACCCGCGCTTATTTTAAGAGTAACGTAATAACAAGGAGGAGGTAAAATGGGGGAATACAAACTCGAACTGAAAAACGTCAGTAAATCTTTCCCCGGTGTCAAGGCATTAGACGGCGTTCAACTTTCCATCCGCCCCGGTACGGTACATGCCCTTATGGGGGAGAACGGTGCCGGTAAATCTACGCTGATGAAATGTTTGTTCGGCATCTATAAGATGGATACCGGTGAAATCTATATTGACGGACAGAAAGTTACCATCAATAACCCGGATGAAGCCATGAAGATGGGAATCGCAATGGTGCATCAGGAACTCCAGCCGATTCCTGCCCGTACGGTGGCGGAGAATATGTATTTGGGACGCTTCCCGATGAAAGGGGTCGGTCCGTTAAAGATGATCGATCACAAGAAGATGTACGAGGATACGCGTCATTGGCTGGATGAAGTGAAGATGGACTTCGATGAGAAGGCGCTCCTCGGTACGCTTTCCATGGGGCAGATGCAGTCGGTTGAGATTGCGAAGGCGGTATCGCAGGAAGCAAAAGTCGTTATCTTGGACGAGCCGACGTCTTCGTTGTCGGACAACGAAGTAGAGACGCTGTTTCGGATTATGAACGACCTTAGGGACAAGGGCGTTGCAATGATCTATATCTCGCATAAGATGGACGAGATCAAGCGGATCGCGGATGACGTTACGATCATGCGTGACGGAACCTATGTCGGCACATGGCCCGCGGCGGATCTTACCATTGACGACATCATTACGAAGATGGTTGGTAGAGAACTTACGGACGTATATCCGCCAAAGCGGCATACGGTCAGCGACGAGGTCGTCTTAGAGGCGAAGGATATCTGCTCCATCCATGAGAAGTCTTTCCAGCATTGCAGTTTCAAGGTTCGTAAAGGGGAAATCCTCGGTTTCGGCGGACTTGTCGGAGCACAGCGAAGCGAGTTGATGGAGGGAATCTTCGGATACCGCAACCTGGAATCCGGGGAAATCTACGTGAACGGCGAGAAGAGGGACATCAAGCATCCGCGGGACGCAATGAATGCCGGTATCGGTCTGATTACGGAGGATCGTCGCGGCAACGGTATTTTTGGTTGTCTTTCCATTAAGGATAATGTCGGCATCTCGATCTATAATAAGCATTTACAGGGAGGATTCGTATTGAACCACCCCGCGATCAACAAGATCGTTGACGACAGTATCGATAAACTTTCTATCAAGACGCCGAGCATGAATGAGCATATCTCGAATCTGTCCGGCGGCAACCAGCAGAAGGTAATCATTTCCCGCTGGCTGGCGAATGACCCGGACGTGCTGATTATGGACGAGCCGACGCGAGGCATCGACGTCGGGGCAAAGCACGAGATCTATGAGATCATGGAAGATCTGGCAGCGCAAGGCAAAGCAATCATCATGATTTCTTCGGAAATGGCGGAACTGCTCGGTATGTCGGATCGTGTCTGCGTTATGTGCAACGGCAAACTGACCGGTGAGATTACGGAACAGGCGGATATGACGCAGGAAAAGGTTATGCAGTATGCGACACAGTTCTAATTAGGGGAGGATTACAATGGAAAAAACTACAACGAAAAAGGTTCAGGATTTTCTGATCAATTACGGCGTAATTATGATCATGTTTATCCTGGTAATTTATACCGGTATCACGCATCATAATTTCTTAACGATCGGTAACTTTAACAACATTTTGCTTAACATGAGTTCCCGTTTGGTAATCGCTCTCGGCATCGCCGGCTGCGTTATCACCGCCGGCTGCGACCTGTCCGCAGGACGTATTATCGGTCTTGGCGCGTGTATTTCGGGTACGCTGTTACAGAAACTGGATTACTCCGGCAAGTTCTATGAGGGAATGCCGCCGATGAATCTGTTTCTGGCACTGCTTATCGTTATGTGCATCTGCGGCTGCTGCGGCGCGGTCAGCGGATTCTTTATCGCTTACTTAAGCGTACCGCCGTTTATCGCTACGCTGGCAATGATGGAGATCGTATACGGCGCAGACTTGATCTATACGAAAGCGACCCCGCTCGGCGGATATGTGGATTACTATACGGCAGTTTCGTCGGGCCGTTTCATCGGGATCAATTATCAGATCTGGATCGCGGTCATTGTTGCGGCAATCACATGGTTTATTTTCAATATGACCCGTCACGGCAAGTATATGTATGCAATCGGCGGCAACCCGCAGGCAGCGGAAGTAGCAGGTGTACCGGTTAAGATGACGTTCATTATCATCTATGCGAAGGCGGCGGCGATGTATGGTCTGGCAGGATTCCTGCTCGGCGCCCGTGCCGGTGGCGCTTCGGTTAATACCGGTCTTGGTTATGAGATGGAGGCGATTGCCGCATGTACGATCGGCGGCGTATCCGTTACCGGCGGTCGCGGTAAGGTCTCATCCGCGGTAATCGGTGTAGCGGTCTTCGAGCTGATGAAGGCGGCATTGCAGTTCTTAGGCGTAGATGCGAACGCGCAGTGGATCGCAATCGGTGTAATCATCTTCATCGCAATTTCGCTTGATATCCGCAAGTATGTAACGAGGAAGTAAGATTGAGATATGAGTGCGAGAGTTGCGAAGCAGCGAAGCACTCCATAACCAAAGTTATGTACATGAAAAAGAATCTCTCATGGATGCAAACCATCCATTGAGGGATTCTTTTTTGGTATTGACAAGAACGAGAAAAGGTGAGATAATCATATCGCAACATGATACGACGCAACGTGATACGACGTAACGTGATGCGGCGTAGTGTGTTGCGATATGGAAGGAGAGTTGGATGTTTGTCGGAAGAAGCAGAGAGATTGCCGAACTGAATCGATTATATGAGATGCGGGGTTTTCAATTTCCGATTATCTACGGCAGGCGGCGCATTGGCAAGACCCGCTTGATCCGGGAATTTCTCAAAGGCAAGAAGTCCATTTTTTATATGGCGACGCAGGATGATCCGTTTCGTTGTCTCCGGGATTTTACGGAATGTGTGAAAGATTTCGCAAAAGAAGACAAGACACTTGCCATGATGGATAGTTTTTCTTCATGGGATGACGCCTTTGATTATGTTGCGCGGTTGGCAGGAGATGAGAGGATCGTTTTAGTGGTTGATGAGTTTCCCTATCTGGCACAATCGTATGAAGCCATATCATCTGTTTTACAGCGTCATATTGATCTTTCATGGAAGCAGACACAGATATATTTGATTTTATCCGGTTCGTCAATGAGTTTTATGGAGGAACAGGTGCTTGGGTACGAAAGTCCGCTATATGGAAGGCGCACGGGTCAAATCAAATTAGAGCCGCTTCCATACTATGAGGCAGTTTTATTTTTTCGAAAGTGGAAGGACGAAGAGCGCTTATTAGCATATGGGATATGTGGAGGCGTTCCTCAGTATTTAGAATATTTTTCAAGATGGCGTAGTTTAAGAGATGCAGTTGAGAATGAATTTCTTTCTTTGTCCGGCAGTTTGAAGGAAGAACCGGACATATTGTTGAAGGAAGAATTGAGAGAGCCGGCAATCTATAATTCAATCATTCAGGCGATTGCTTCTGGTGCAAATAAAACGAATGAGATAGCGTCCAAAGTTGGGAAAAATACCAATGGGATTACGACTTATCTTAAAAATTTGGTTGCGCTCGGTATTATTGAGAAGCGGATGCCGATAGAGGAAACGAATGGGAAAAAGAGTATTTATGCAATCAAAGATCAACTCTTTTATTTTTGGTATCGCTTTATTCCAACCTGCCGAACGCAGATTGCAATGGGGATGTCGAATGAGGCATATGCAATGAAGATAGAGCCGTATCTGTCGGATTATTTCGGAGCGGTTTTTGAAAATGTTTGCGAGCAATTTCTCTGGCGTGAGATTGTTAAAAAAGGAATAACGGCTGATTATGAGCAATCCGGTCGTTGGTGGGGAACAGATCCGGTGAGGAAAGAGCAAGAAGAGATTGATATTGTTTTTACCGGAAAAGAGGACATTTTGGTCTGCGAGTGCAAGTGGCAGAAGCAAAAAGTTGATTTTTCGGTGTATAATACGCTGCTGCGCCGGGGTGCGATTGTGCAAAAAAGCCGGCGAATCCGATATGCGATATTTTCGAAATCCGGTTTTACGAAGGAATTATCGGCATATCAGGATGACAGGATGGCATTATATACATTGGAGGATATATTGTAAACATGACACTCTGGATTTGAGATTCGTTGACGGAGAAAGGATACGTAATGACATTACAGGAAATAATAGACTTGACATGGATTCCGATTCTGGCGTTTGCCTTAAGTTTTTGCGCGGGGGTACATATGCTGATTATCAAAAAGCGTCCTCCGTATCTGAAAACGAAGGACGACCACCGGGCAATGAAGGATGAGAAAAAATATGCCGAAGTCGGCGGAAGGCTGCTTTTGTTCTTTGCGGTCGGAGCGGCGGTCATGGTAGGACTTTTGTTTATCAGCGCATGGGCGGCGTTTACGGAAATCGTCCTTGTTTTTCTGATATTTGCAAAGCGGTGGAAAGAAATGAATGACGCATATGGACCGATGTGACTCGATAATCTCCGTTCAATGGTTGAATGTAGAGCACCCGGGGATGGTTTGTCCGACGGGTAAGTCAATCAGAAATGCTGTTGTGATATATTTCTTCCGCGACACCGGCAAGCGGCGCAAATGTTTCCTCTAATCCTAAACGTTCCGGGAAAAAAAAGGTGACCGTGCGGATTTCATTCAGAAGTTTTTCCTCGACGGTATCCGATTTCATCGGAACAAGACCGAACAGCGTGGAACCGTACGTGCGATCCGTCAGGCAGAGATGGCAGAAGTCGTTTAAGAAGCCTTTCCAGTCATTTATCAACTGCTCTTTTTCGGCGTCGGAAGCAGTCGGGAAACGGTCTAACCCAAATTCTTCAGCGTATTTTAACCATTCGCGGACGAGACGCCGTTTGCCGAAGAGGGACGGCGCGTTCTGCGCGGAAATCTTCATCATCAGCCACAGCCTCATATAAGAAGCATACGGACCGGCGGCTGGGTTTTCTTTTGTCTTTTCTATCATGGCAGACACCTCCGAAATTGTCTGTTTATTCAATGTGCTTACTGCATGTTTTCCTAATTGTAATGAATAAAGATATCTTTTACAAGGGATAATTTTGATTTCCCAGGGAAATCAATTTTCATCTAAACAACCAGGAGGAACAAACGCTTCTTAAGTGTGAGGTTAAGGCATTTTTGCCGTCGAACACTTAAGAAGCGTTTGTTCCCAAGGCAAGATTGGATGATAATAGATTTCCATGAGAACACCATAAATATTATGGCATCCGTATCGCACATAGGCTATAATAATGATGTGGTATGAGTCTGCACCGCATGGAGTGAAGATGCTCCGACGCGAAGAAAAGCAGACTCGAATGAAAAGATTGGGAAAGGCGGGTTATCCTATGGAACAAAAAATATGGGGAAAAACGAAAGCAGGAGAGGACATCATAGTTTATTCTCTGCAGGAAAAAAGCGGATCATTACGTGCAGCGGTCATGAACTACGGGGCGACGCTTCTTTCTGTGGTAGTTACGGATAAAAACGGCAGGGAGAAGGACGTCGTCTTAGGGCATGAGACGGCGGCGGATTATTTTGACAGTCCGACATATTACGGAATGACTGTGGCGCGGTGCGCGAACCGGATCGGCGGCGCACAGTTTTCGTTAAATAAAAAAACATATCATACGGATAAAAACGACGGGAACAATACAAACCACAGCGGGTTTGACCCTTTGTGCCGCCGCGTTTGGCAGACTTGTGAAACGGGGGAGGATATGGTCGCATTTTCTTATGACAGCCCGGATGGAGATATGGGCTTTCCCGGGAATATGCATATCGACGTGACCTATACGCTAAAAGACGGCGCAATCATAGTGGATTATCACGCAAAATCGGATGCGGATACGATTTTTAATCCGACCAACCACAGTTATTACAATCTGAAAGGGCATGGGGAGGGGGATATTCTCGACCACAGCATGATCATATATGCTGATGAGATGACCTATGCGAATGAGGAATCGGTACCGGACGGAACGATTCGCAGCGTGGCGGGGACGCCGTTTGATTTCCGGGAGGAAAAAAAGATAGGGCTGGAGATTGACGCGGACTATGACATGACGAAATTCGGAAGAGGCTACGACCATAATTATATTTTGCGAAAAGATACGGATGCGGCATCGGAAAAATTCGGGATATACGGCGCCCGTGTAACGGATGATTCATCCGAGGGGGCGGTGCGTAATGCGGGAGAGTGCCTGTCTCATGCAGCGACGCTTATTGCGCCGGATCGGTCTGTAACCCTTGATGTGTATACCGATTTACCCGGAGTGCAGATATACACGGGGAATTATATCGCGGACGGCTCTGCAGGAAAAAATGGGAAGAAGTATGTCCGCCGCGGCGGCGTTGCGATAGAGACGCAGTATTATCCGAATGCAATGAATATTCCGGCATTTGTCCAGCCGGTCATAAAGGCGGACGAAGATTTTTATTCAAGGAGTGTGTATTTATTCAGTATATAAAATTTGGTTATTCGTCAAAAATAGTGGGTAGGCATATCCACCGATTCCTTCCTGAGAGTGTAGTTGTGTGACAGAGGAATATCAAGGGAGC
>CAJOQZ010000184.1 GCA_905236585.1 uncultured Lachnospiraceae bacterium | reverse complement strand
CGCCGCAATCGTCGAACCGTATTTGTCCTTTAAGGTATTGATCGTATCAAGCCTCTTTTCTATCTCGGCAAACCGTTCGCCGTCGTATTCGGCATCCGCCATATAGCCCGATACGTCGCGGTTAAAATCGGACAATAGTCCGTCCACGTCGGAAAGCACCGCCTCCATCTGCGAAATTCTATCATCATATTCGCCGACCGGGGACAACTCCCGCAGCGCCCGACCGATCTGCTCCGATGCGCCGCCCTCGCCGCCTGTCGCGCCGTAGCATATGGAAAGCGCCTCCATGATTCTGCTGCTGTTGGAAAGCCGGCGGTATTCTTCCTCGACCGCCTCGTCCTCCCCTTCTTTTAACGCGGCGGTCTCTATCTCTTCCGCTTCGTGGCGCAAAAACATCAGTTCCTTTTCCCGCTCTGCATCGGACATCTCCACCCCGGCATATTCTTTTTCCAACGCGGCATAGGTCAGGTAGGCTTCTGCAAGTTCTTCCTTTTTCGAAGAAAGCGGCTCTTTTGCATAAAAATCAAGGAGTTCTATATGCTTTGCTTTTTTCAGGAGCGACTGATGCTCCCGCTGCCCGTAGATATCAATAAGAACGTCTTTAAGTTCCGCTAACTTCGGTGCCGGAACGCTCTCGCCGTTGACCTTCGCCTGCGCCCGTCCGCCCGCGATCTTGCGCGTCAATATGACTTCGTCGTCGTACAATTCCACGCCGCGTTTTTCCAGAACGTCCTTCGTCATTTGATCCGTAACCCGAAAAACCGCTTCCACCAGCGCGTCGCCGCTTTCGTCGCGAAGCATATCTTTTTCAAATCTGCCGCCGAGCGCCAAGGACAGCGCACCCAATACGATGGATTTTCCGGCTCCCGTTTCGCCGGTTAAAATATTAAGCCCCTTAGAAAAGAGAATCTCTTCCTCTTCGATCAGCGCTAAATTTTTCACATGCAAACTTTGTAACATTATCGTATCTCCTTAAAAATACGAAAAACATTTCAAACAAAAAACGAAAAAGAATATTGAGGATTCAAGGATTCTTTTCGCGCTTTGCACTCCCGCAATCCTTGAATGATCAAATCTACTGCTCGCGCATTTTCCGGCGGATGCGCTCCAAAAAACTCATATCCGTAAACCGGATCATCCGCACTTTATCCTTTGCGCGGCGCACGCAGACTTTTTTCCCCGGAGAAAGCATATCCGCCATCTCCCCGTCAAAACTCGCCGCCGCCGTCGGTTCGTCGTCGGCATGCCGTCTGCCGATGGTAAGCGTAATCCGGTCGGACGCGTCCAAAACGATGCTGCGCGTATTCAGCGTATGCGGATTGATCGGCGTCATCAAAATCACGTCCGTCTTGGGATCGACAATCGGTCCGTTCGCCGACATATTGTACGCCGTGGAACCGGTCGGCGTCGCGAAGATCATCCCGTCGCCGTTGAACGAATACAGCAGTTCCCCGTTAATGTATACCATAAAATGTATGACCTGCAAGCCATGATGCGAAGAAATGACGACGTCATTTAACGCCCGCATCTGCTTGCCGCGGCTGCCGTCCTCATCTTCGATATGTCCGCTTAGAAGCATCCTCTCCTCGATGGAAAACCTCTCCTCGATGAGCGCGTCAAGCGCGGTAAATACCGACTGCTCGTCCAAATCGCACAAATATCCCAAATGCCCGCGGTTCACACCGACAAGCGGAATATTATGCTCCAGCGCGATCTTCGACGCTCCGATCAAGGTTCCGTCGCCGCCGACCGTAATGATGCATTCGGTCTTCGCATCTACTTCGACATCCTGCGGATTCCTGCGCCAGTTCCCCGCGTATATATCGCAGCCGCCGCCCTTATTCCTGATCGCCTCGACGATCTGCGGCAATAGTTCGCCTCGTCTGGTGCGGTCATTGGCTATGATGAGAAAATGATTCATGCGCTTCTCCCACGACGGCGGCGATGCGTTCCGATACAGCCGTCTCCGATGCTTCTTCCGCCGTCAACACCTTTTTTAGATATAAAAGATATTCGATATTTCCCTCCGGTCCGCGGATGGGGGAATACGAAAGACCCTTGATAAAATAATTATTTTCCTTTGCCGCGTCCATCACCGCCGCAATGACTTCCATATGCACTTTGGCGTCAGCGACAACGCCTTTTTTCCCGACCTTATTACGGCCCGCCTCAAACTGCGGCTTAATCAGCGCAACCATTTCCCCGTTGTCGGAAAGCACACCGTATGCCGCCGGAAAAATTTTATCAAGCGAGATAAACGACACGTCGCAGGACGCGAAATCCACCCGCTCCGGCAGATCATCCGGTTTCATATGCCGG
>CAJOQZ010000183.1 GCA_905236585.1 uncultured Lachnospiraceae bacterium | reverse complement strand
GCGAACTCTCAAGGATTATGCTGGCGCTCAAAACCGTTCTTGCAAAAGGCGACGCGATCGACACCTTGATCTTTGACGAGATCGACACGGGCATCTCGGGGCGTGCGGCGCAGGCGGTTTCGGAGAAACTTGCGCTTGTCGCAAAAGAGCATCAGGTGATCTGCATCACGCACCTGCCGCAGATCGCGTCCATGGCGGATACGCATTTTCTGATCGAAAAACACATCGAAAACGATAAGACCGTATCGGCGATCCATCCGCTGCATGACGAAGATGTGATCGCGGAATTATCCCGGCTGCTTTCGGGGGCACAGGTGACGGACGCTGTTTTGGAAAATGCACGGGAACTGAAAAAACAGGCAAACGAGTTTAAGGAAAGGTAGGATAAGGCAATGTATAAGATCAATCGCAATTTTGCAAAATTTCCGGGAAGTTATCTTTTTTCCACAATCGCGAAAAAAGTCAGTGAATATCAGGAAGGACATCCGGACGCGAAGATCATCCGTCTGGGGATCGGCGACGTAACGAGGCCTCTTCCGCCGACGGTGATCAAGGCGATGCATGAAGCGGTGGACGAGATGGGGAACGAGGCGACGTTTAAGGGATATGCGCCCGACCTCGGATACGGATTCTTACGGGAAGCGATCGTTGCCTGGGATTTCAAGCGTTTGGGATGCGACATTTCGACGGATGAGGTGTTCGTTTCGGACGGCGCAAAAAGCGATTCCGGCAGCATACAGGAACTTTTTGCAGCGGACAACCGCATTGCCGTGACCGATCCGGTCTATCCGGTATATATCGACTCCAACGTGATCGCGGGACGGTGCGGCGAATATGATGAGAAAAAAGAAGGCTGGACGGATGTAACCTATATGCCGGTGACGGCGGAGAACGGGTTCGTGCCGGAGTTTCCGAAGGAGCATTGCGACATCATCTACCTGTGCCTGCCGAACAATCCGACGGGGACGACCCTTACCAAACAGCAGCTGCAGGATTTCGTCGATTACGCAAGGCGCGAGGGAAGCGTGATTATCTATGATGCGGCATATGAGGCGTATATTTCGCAGGAGGGGATCTGCCACAGCATTTATGAGTGCGAGGGCGCAAGGGAATGTGCGATCGAGATCCGCTCGTTTTCCAAAAATGCCGGTTTCACCGGTACGCGCTTAGGCTATACGGTCATTCCAAAGGACATCATCTGCGACGGGATGCGTCTTCGGGATATGTGGGCGAGGCGGCACGGCTGCAAGTTTAACGGCGCACCCTATATCATTCAAAAAGCCGGTGCGGCGGTTTATACCCCGCAGGGACAGAGCGAAGTTAAGGAACTGATCGACTACTATATGGGGAATGCCGCGATTATCCGGGATGGTCTTAAAAACGCCGGATTCGAGGTGTACGGCGGCGTCAACGCACCCTACATCTGGATGAAGACGCCGAACGGGATGACATCGTGGGGGTTCTTCGATTATCTTCTCGCCGAGGCAAATGTCGTCGGAACGCCGGGCAGCGGATTCGGACCGAGCGGAGAGGGATATTTCCGTTTGACGGCGTTTGGGACGAAGGAAAATTCCGAGGCGGCGCTGGAAAGGATTGCGGCGTTATGAGCGGACTGCTGGAAAAAGCGGTGCAGCCGCTGATCGAAGAGCCGCTTGCCGATGGGCAAAAGGAGCAGACAGCAAAGCCGCAGGACGGTTTGGATGTATCGGACGGCGAGGATGTCATTGAACTTGAGCCCGAACCGTTTTACGGGCTTGAGACGGAGCACTGCCTGATCCGGGAGATTACGATCGCGGATGTGGATGCGTTGTATGAACTGTATTCACAGCCTGGGGTTACGGATTTCATTGAGCCGCTTTTTGACAGGGAGGCGGAAATCGAGTACCGGCAGCAGTATATCGATAATATTTATCAAACCTTTGGATTCGGGCTTTGGGGCGTGTTTTTGAAAAGCACCGGAGAACTGATCGGGCAGAACGGGATCGAGTATCGGGAAGATTTCACTTGGGATACCGCGGATCTCGGATATGTGATCCATCCAAAATACCGGGGGAGCGGATACTGCAAAGAGACGACGATCGCGGTCTTGGATTATGCGAGGGATCATACGTGGCTTGACTATGTGCAGGCGAGGATACGGGATGAGAATACCGCATCCATCCATATTTGCAGAGGATTCGGATTTATTCCGACTTCGCGGATGTGGCGGGATGAGCGGGTATATATCAAGCCGCTGCACGGCGGAGAGGTAGCGGATCGGATCGATATCTGAGATTTGGTTATAAAATTCAACTTTTATGTTGAGAACAAATAATCTCCGCGTGAGGTTAAGGCGCTCCTGCCGTCGAACACTTAAGATTTATTCGTTCCCAAGGCAAGATTGGATGAAAATGGATTTCCGTGAAATATACTTTACCATACTTGTTTTTTTCATTTATTTTTGCTACAATAGGGCGCATCTTGTGTGGCAGATGATAGGAAGGAAGAGATAACAATGGCACTCTTAGAAGAATGGAAGAAGATCGCTTATAATGAACATCAGCCGCAGCCGCAGCTGCAGGCGTTTTGGGCGGATTATTTTGATAAGGAAAAAAGCGTATACGACGATCTTTTGAACTCGCCGGACGAAGCGGTGACGGGAACGGTTAAGGAACTTGCGGATCGCTATGGCATTACGGTCTTGGAGATGGCGGGATTTTTGGACGGCATCAACGAAAGTTTAGTCGAGCCGAATCCGATCGACGACATGGAAGAGGACACGCCGGTTACGTTGAAATTCGATAAAGAAAAACTTTATAAAAACATGGTCGACGCACAGGCGGACTGGCTGTACGGGCTGCCGCAGTGGGAGAAGATTTTCGACGCGGAAACGCGCAGCGCCTTGTATAAAGAGGCGAAGAACGCGCATACCATCCGTGTCGGCAAGAAGATCGGGCGCAACGACCCGTGTCCGTGCGGAAGTGGGAAGAAATACAAATTCTGCCATGGGAAGAAAGGGGCGGAACCGCTGCCCGCTGAATAAATTCGTGCCAAAATCGCCGACTACGACGTCAATCAATCTCGACATAGCCCACTATGCCTTCGATTGATCTCCTTGTATTCGACGATTTTCATCACGAATCTATAAAGCAGATAGAATGTCAACGATGGAAGAAAAAGAGATCAATGTGTTTTTGTTGCAGCATAAGCAATCGCTTCAACGAATTATGGAAGTAATTGACTCCGGCGGAGATGCAAAAAATCAGTAAAGAAAGAATTGGATTATGTAGATGCTATGCTTTATTAGAAGCCGCCGGCAGCATGAATAAGGATATTATTATGGATAAAGAAGAATATAAGCAGTATTTCACCGGAGTATATCGTCACTCATTAGCGCATATTCTGGCAAAAGCGGTAATGGAGATATTCGGCAAAGATGAGGTGCAGATTGCGATCGGACCGCAGATTGCCGATGGATTCTATTATGATTTTTTACTGCCGCGGAATCTGAACAATGATGATTTTAAGACAATCGAAGACAAAATGCGTGAAATCTTAAAACGCCGCGAGGATTTTACGGTGGAAGAAGTGTCGCGGGAAGAGGCACTTGCCATTTTCAAAGGGCAGAAGTTCAAAGAGGAACTGATTAACGACTTTCCAGAGGATGAAAAGATTACTATCTACCGCACCGGCGATGATTTTGTAGATCTCTGCCGCGGACCGCATGTTGCCAATTCGCAGGAATTGATGAATGCGGCGTTTGCGATCAAGTCCGTATCGGGGGCGTATTGGCGCGGCGATGAACACCGCGACCAGCTGCAGCGCATCTATGTGTACGCGTTTGAGAATAAGAATGATCTGAAAGAGCATTTGAAATTCATAAAAGAGGCTAAGGAGCGCGACCACAAAAAACTCGGACCGCAGTTGGATCTGTTTATGTTCGACGAGACGGCGCCGGGCATGCCGTACTGGCTGCCGCGTGGCTGGAAAATGTATAACGCGCTGTTGGATTTTTGGAGAGATATCCACGAGGAGCATGGCTATCAGGAGATATCGGCGCCGGTCATCAACAAGCGGGGTCTTTGGGTGACTTCCGGTCACTGGGGACACTACAGGGACAATATGTTCCTTATCCCGAGCCGCGAAAAAGACGAAGAGGGCAACGACAGGCTCGACGAGAACGGCAATGAGATCCTGATGATCGACGCAGATGATACCTTTGCGGCAAAACCGATGAACTGCCCGAATGCGATCAACGTCTTCCGCCGTTCGCTCCGCAGTTACAAGGAACTGCCGGTGCGGATATCGCAGGTGGATGTGATTCACCGCATGGAAAAGTCGGGAGAGTTGAACGGCTTGTTCCGTGTACAGGAGTTCAGGCAGGACGACGCGCATATTTTTGTAACCGAAGATCAGATCGCAGACGAGATCAAGGATATTATGGATATCGCGACCGAGATCTACGGGACGTTCGGACTGACCTACCGGGTG
>CAJOQZ010000182.1 GCA_905236585.1 uncultured Lachnospiraceae bacterium | reverse complement strand
AGGATTATCTGGTTTTTTCGTTAGACGATATCGATGGACTTCCGGCAATCATTAAAAGCATATTGGCGGATGAAAAACGGCAGCAAACGATCCGGGACAATGCGTACCGGAAAGCGGTCGAAAAAGAAACGTGGAAGCAGCGCACTGAGAGGTTCATGGAGATTTTGGGAGCATGGGAAGCAATGTCGGAAAATACAATATAATGATTTCCACAAACTCAGCCTATCTGCCTTATGCGAAGAATATGCTGCGTTCCCTTTTTTTGCACCATACGGCGGATGAGATGTCGGTCTATATGCCGTATGAGGACTTGAAGGAAGAGCAGGTCGGCGAACTGGCGCGATATGTCGCGGATTTTGCGGACAAGGAACTGCATCCGATTCGGATCGGAAGCGATTTCAAGAACAAAGTGCAGTCGCATAACGGCATATCCATTGACACCTATTACCGCATACTTGCCATCGATCTGCTGCCGCAGGATATGGAACGGATACTGTATCTGGATGTGGATATGGTAATCCGGGGGTCGTTGGAAGAATTGTATACGCTCGATATAACGGGACATCCCTTTGCGGCGTGCGAAGACATTTTAGGGATTTTGAACGGATTCCACGAGGCGAATAAATACCGGATGAACATACCGCAGGAGTATTCCTATTTTAACGCGGGCGTTATGCTGATGAATCTGCGGTACCTTCGGGAGGCGGACGCGAAACGCATATTGCTGGAAAAGGTTTATGCGGACAACGGAAGATACGAATACAACGATCAGGATGTGCTGAATGAGACATACTATGATAAACTGCTGTATGTGCCATGGGAAAAATACAACTGCCCTCCGGCGCTGTACGTGGTCGATTTGCAAAAGAACCGGTTTTTGACATATCGGGAAATCGTGGAACTGTCAAAAGAGAACAGCATGCTGCCGGAGACTTTCGTCAATGCAACGCAGTTTGTGGCAGAAGAGGCGACAATTATTCATTACATGGGCGATACCAAGCCGTGGTCGACGACGAGGGAAAAGTCCGGCGTGTATGAAATATTTGACCGATATTACGAGGCTTGAAAAGCAGGCAGGAGCAGCGGAATGAATATAGCAACTGCATTGAACAGAAAATACGTCCATTATACGGGCGTCATGTTGGTATCGCTTTGCAAAAACAATGACAGGCATATCAACGCATACCTTTTGAATGATGCGCTTCAAGAAGCGGATTTTGACCTGCTCAGGGAGACGGTGGCGGAATATGATGTGGATATAGTGGATGTCAAAGTGGAAAAAAACCGTTTTGATGAGCGTCTTCCCCATTCGGCAGAGTGGACGATGGAGGTGTATTACCGGCTGCTTTTGCCGGAACTTTTGCCGGAGACGGTCGAGAGGGTTCTGTATCTGGACGTGGATACGATTATAAACGGAAATCTGACAGAATTATATGACCGCGATATGGAAGGAAAGGATCTGTGGGCGGCACACGACATGAACGGAACGACCGGCGCCGAACAGATGCATCCCAAGCAGCGAAGCATGTTTGCTTCAGCGTTGGAAAAAGGATACCGGTATTTCAACTCCGGCGTGATGCTTCTCAACCTTGAACAGATCCGCAGGACGAAGGGAGTGCGGGCATACATAGAGGCAATCGGAGAATGGGACGGACAAATGGATGCGCCGGATCAGGACATCTTAAACTGGGTGCATAAAGACGCGGTCGGGTATTTTCCATGGGAGGAGTATGACCTTTTTGCGAGCAACGCGGATATCGACGGACTGACATATGACGAGGTCAGGCGCAAGACGCGGATCGTGCATTATGCCGGGGTAAAGCCGTGGAATACCAGCCATCTTCACTACGAGATAGAGCAGATATGGTGGGATTACGCGAAGGATGTGCCGTATTATACGGAACTTTTGGAGGAATTTCAGCGGAGCGTAATGTGGGATAAAAAAGTAAGAACCCAGATGGACGACATGGTAAAGGATTATGAGCGGCTGATCGAGACGTCCATTCAATTAGCGGAAAGGCTTAAGGGGAAATGACAGAGACGACGATACAGGCGTTTTTCTACGCAATAGAACAAAAAGAACCGGAATCCGTGTTGGATATCGGAATGTTTCTGCGGAAAATCGGAAGCATCTCCCGGGAGTTTGGCGATAAAACCATCGGAGATAAGGTACGGCTTTGCGGCGTTGACCATGGGGACGAGACGCTTTTTCCGGTGTATCGGGCGCTGTATGATGACATACTGGACTATCCGCAGTTTCTGGATGATGATAAGGACGCATCAGAACATTACGATCTGGCGTTGTATCTTGGCATGGCACAAGAGCAAAAAAGCGTTCCCGACGAGCGGCTGCTGGACTGGCTGCGTACAAGGACGGATTATCTTTTTACCGAGTACAATGATGATGCCGGAATGGAAAAACTGGGACGCTACGGAACCGTGACGGGGATCACGTTGGACGGGGAAGGATATCTGGTTGTGAAGATGCGACCGGAAACAACCGATGCAAAATAGAGCAAGGAGACGAAAACAGTGATAGAGATTCCGTCGGATGCCGCTTTTTTTGAGCCGGAAGTCCGGGAAGACTTCTACATATCCCGCATGATGAAGCGGCTGTGGGCGGCGCAGATTGTCGTACTGCGGGCGGTTGATGCCGTCTGCGCAAGACACGGCATCCGGTGGTATGCGGATAACGGAACGCTTATAGGGGCGGTTCGGCACGGCGGCTACATCCCGTGGGATGATGATCTGGATATCTGCATGTTTCGGGGGGACTATCGGAGGTTTCTTTCCGTCGCCGCAGAGGAACTGCCCGAGGGATATCAGATCCGCAATATTCATAGCGATCCCGACTGTCTGGATCTTACCACGAGGATATTAAACAGCGACAGCATCCGTCTGGATACGGATTTTTTGACAGAGAACGCAGGGTTTCCCTATGTGGCGGGCATTGATATATTTCCGTTGGATGATCTGGCGGCAGATGACAAAGAGGAGCAGGAACGCTGCAGGAGGATTTGCGACATCGCGCAGCTGGGGCAGTTTCTGATCGAACAGCCGGATGCGGATGAGACATGGGAACTGTATGAAAAAGTACAGCGGGAGAACGGAGTCGCGATTGAGAACGGGGGATTGTCGCGGCAGTTAAGTTTGCTTACGGAAGAATTGTACGCGAAGCATACGGGAAGCGGATCACCTTATGTCGCTCTCATGCATTATTGGTCGAGGGGATGCTCCGACCATAAGTATGAAAGGGCGATGTTCGATGTGAGGCTTACGATGCCCTTTGAAAATACGAAGATCTATGTACCGGGAATTTATACGGAGGTGCTTCGTGTGGAGTACGGCGATTATATGCGGATCGTAAAAAGCGGAAGTCTGCATGAGTGGCCGATCTACGCGCCGCAGGAGGCGCTTCTTGCGGAGGCGGCGGGCGGGAAGAACCCGCTGAAATATGATTTTGAAGCGGCGGTAAATCAGGGCGCAGTGAAAATGCCAGCGGAACATGGCGGCGCGCCGGGCTTGCAAAAGATCATAACGGACCCATTGCTGGGATATGACCCATACGGGGGCGTTCGGGCGCAGATCGATCCGTCACAGGTCGGGGGCGATGTGGAGGAAGTGGTGCTTGTGCCGTCGCTTCAGCCCGAGCCGTGCGAAGAATGGAGGGATATGCTTCCTGCCGCAATGGAGGAGCAGATATTATCTCCGATGATGGTTTATGCGGACAGGGTGCTTTTGCGAAAGGAAAGCCTGCGGACGTTGTACCTAAAAAAGTTAAAGCAGGTCGCGCCCGGCATTACGTGGGAGAAGAAAATTGGGATAGAAAAAACAGATGACATACGCGTGAAGGATAAGGGCGCGTCTTTGTCAGAAAAAGGCAACGCTCGCGGCAGAAAAAAAGTGCTTTTGTTTTATACGGGGTACAGCACGTTGCTTTCACACAGGGAAAAGACGATAGAAAAGATTCGCTGTTCCCTGAAAGTGATGCTTGAACATGCCGGGGATATTGAGGTTTTGTGGCTGGCGGAGATGCTGCTTCCAAAAGAGGAGGAGAATCTGATAGCCTTACGGGAGAAAGAACCGGAACTATTCGCCGGCTGGGCGAGGCTTTTGAATGAATATGAACCGCTTCTTACGGCGGACAAGGAAGAGGCAATCGCAAGGGCGGATGCGTTTTACGGGGATGCGGGCAATGTGGCGCACCGGTGCCGCCTTGCGGGCAAGCCGGTGATGGTGTGGACGGTGTAGGCGTTCATATTGACAGAAAATAAGATACAGACCGCTAATGTACGGGGAGGAAAAGATGAGTCAGATTAGCAATCTGCCGGACAGGGTATATCGGGATATACATATGTTTGCCAAAAAGTATAATGTAGAAAGAATAGTGTTGTTTGGTTCAAGGGCACGGGGGACGAACCGCAAACGTAGCGATATAGATTTGGCTGTATTTGGCGGAGATTTTGATAATTTTCTTGGAGATATGCAGGAGAAGGCGCACACGCTGCTGATTTTTGATATGGTGGAAGCGGATGCAGGAATGGCAGAGAACCTGAAAAAAGAAATCGAAAAAGACGGGGTGGTTATTTATGAGAAAAATAGATAATTTTGAACGGTCGCTTCGGGTAATGCATAAAGTGGATTATGATGAAGCCGTTGAGGATGAAATATACCGAATGGGAGTGATTGGACAATTTAACTTAACCTTTGAGCTGGCGTGGAAGGCACTACAAGAGATTATGCGGCAATATGGAGTTTCGGAAGCGGAGACGGGTTCGCCGAGAGATATTATAAAGATGGCTTATGCAAGGGGGTTCCTTTCAGATGAGGAGCGGTGGTTGTTGATGCTGAGAAAGAGAAATACAACTATACACATTTATGACGAAGAGAAGGCGGACGAACTGCTTATTCTGATTAGGGATACTTTTATTCCTTCGTTAGACAGGCTGAAAGAGGATCTGCGGCAACGGATGGAAAATGAAGAGGAATATTCGAGCGGAGAACAAGGAACTGACTGAAGAATAGATGAAGGCAGAGACTGAGAGGCTGTTTGCAAAGGCGAAGCCGGATATTGAGGCAAAGGTGAGGATGATTAAAATAGGGCTGAGTTCAAGTATGAGAAATGCAAAAAACGGCAGTATCTTGACCTAATCAACGACAGCAGGGCGTTGATTGAGAAATTGACGGGGCAAAAATTACTAATGGATACAAGAATCTATATATGCACACATAAGGAATTTGTACCGCCGGATGATACGGAGAATTTGTTTTATCCGCTGCATGTCGGGGCGGCAATTCATGATGCGCTCCCCTATCCCGGAGATGATGCGGGTGACAATATTTCGGATCGCAATCCCCATTATTCCGAATTGACCGGAATGTATTGGCTGTGGAAGCATGTGGAATGTGATATTATCGGCATCTCTCATTATAGAAGGTACTTCGTTAAGAATGAAGATTTTTTGAGAAAGCGTGAAATTGAAGAACTACTTGGGCAGGGCATAGACATTATCCTGCCGACGCCGACATGGACAAGCGAGGGAAGCGTCCGCAGACATTATGAAAAGCGGCACTATATTTCGGATTATGAACTTTGCGGCAAAGTACTGGATGAGAAATATCCGCAGTACCTTAGCGCGTTTGATTATGTGTCGGAAACGAATCTTGTCAGCCCCTGCAATATGATGATTACACGCAAAGAAATCTATGATGCCTATTGCGAGTGGCTGTTTGACATCTTGTTTGAAGTGGAGAGGCGCACAGATATCTCCGCTTATGATACATATCAGAGCCGCATTTATGGATTCTTATCGGAGAGGCTTCTGCGTGTGTGGATGGTGATGCAGGAATATCGCGTCAAAGAAATTGAGACAAGGGCGATCGATCCCGTAGAAGCGGATAACGCGGTAAAAACGATTGATCTGAAACGGCGCATGACGGATCTGACGCTTGATAAACTGATTGCTGTAATGAAAAAAGATCCGTCGTTTACCCTGATCGATATGCCTGTGGCAGATTTACAAACAGATGGCAAACTGCCTGTATGGGTTTGCTGGTGGCAGGGATTTGAGAATGCGCCGGAACTTGTCAAATGCTGCGTTAGGAGCATAGAAAAGAATATCCCACAGGATAAAATGGCATTGATTCCGATTACGCTGGATAATGTTGCAGAATATGTACAGTTCCCCGATTGGGTTGTGGAACGGTTTCAAAATGGGGAAATATCGTATAACCATTTATCGGACCTTCTCCGCGCAACCTTGCTGTATTACTATGGCGGATTATGGATCGACGCAACTTATTATATGGCGGGGATGCTTCCGCGGAAGGTATATGAAAATCGAGACTTTTCGACGATGAGGTTGAAAAAGCAGGAATGGAAAGCCGATGTGACCGAGGGACGCTGGGCAGGAAACATTATGTTTTGCGCCAAACCGGGAAATCCGCTGATGAAGTTTATCATGTGTGCTTTTCAGTATAGTTGGATTGAGAAACCGGATTTAGGAGAGTACTTTTTTATTGATTATGCCATTGACTGCGCTTATCGTCATTTCCCGGAAGTCAAGGAAATGGTCGATGCAAATGATTTTGTGCAGACAGAGCCGTTTGTTTTGGCGGAAAGATTGAATGATCGATTCGATCAAGAAAAATGGAATCGAATGGTATCTGATACAGTATTGTTCAAATTGAATTGGAGGCAGCAGGCTCTTCGGCAGACGATATTCGGCGAAGAGACGTTTT
>CAJOQZ010000181.1 GCA_905236585.1 uncultured Lachnospiraceae bacterium | reverse complement strand
GGCGGGCGAACTGAAGCACGGAACGATTTCACTGATCGAAGAGGGCAAACTGGTCGGCGCGATTTTGACGCAAAAAGACCTCTATAAGAAGACGATGAGCAATATCGTCGAGGTACGGACCCGCGGCGCCTTTATCCTCGCGGTCACGAATGAGGAAAATACGGAGATCGAGAAGATTGCAGATTACGTCATCTATATACCGCAGACGAACGAATACTTTACGAACTCGCTGGCGATTATACCGATGCAGCTGTTTGCGTACTATGTGGCGGTCGGAAAGGGCTGCGACGTTGACAAACCGCGGAATTTGGCGAAGTCGGTTACGGTGGAGTAAATTTTTATAAAAATATGTGAAGCATTTCACAAATTGCACACATTTTCGTTTTAATATGGCAACAGTTCGAACATAAGGAAAGAAAAATTTTACCATATAGACGAAAAGGAGTGTCCGTTATGAGCAATTATCAATATTACGAATATCAGAGCAACGACAATTACAGCAATCCGTACGCGCAGACGCCGCCACCGAAGAAACCGAAAAAAGAGAACGGATTCGGTAAAAAATTAGTTAAAGCAGCGGCGATCGGTCTGGTCTTCGGACTGGCGTCAGGGACGGCGTTTACGGGAACGACCTACTTAGCGAACCGGGCGCTTCCGGGAAGTGCGGCGCAGGAAGAGAAAGTCGAAACCACAACGACCAACACCCAGTCAGCAGCGGCGACGCAGTTGTCCAAGTCGGACGGCGGCGCACTGGATACGACAGCGGTATCGACGGCGACGACGGTGACCGATGTATCGGATATTGTGAAAAATGTGATGCCGGCGGTCGTACAGGTTACGTCGATCTCGATTACCGAGTACCGGAACTGGTTCGGGCAGGTCGGCATGTATGAGAGCGAAGGCGCCGGAAGCGGCGTGATCATCGCGCAGGATGACGAATACATTTATATTGCCACCAACAACCATGTGGTTGAGGGCGCAAGGCAGTTGACGATCACGTTTTATGACGACACGGCGATCGAGGGCGAATTACAGGGGACGGATGCAGACTCCGACCTTGCGGTTGTCCGGGTGAAGACGTCCGATATCTCGTCGGATACGCTGTCGAAGATCATGGTTGCCACGTTAGGCTCCTCGGATGACATCGAAGTCGGCGAATCAGCGATCGTGATCGGGAACGCCTTAGGCTACGGGCAGTCGGTAACGACGGGCGTTATCAGCGCGTTAGAGCGGGAAGTCCAGTTCCAGGGGGAAGACGGGAGCATCATTTCCAACAATCTGATCCAGACGGACGCGGCGGTCAATCCGGGCAATTCCGGCGGTGCGCTGTTGAACATGAACGGAGAGGTTATCGGCATCGTTTCCGCGAAATATTCGGATACGGATGTAGAGGGAATGGGCTATGCGATTCCGATCACCAGCGCAAACTCGATTCTGACCCAGTTGATCAACGGCGGTTCGGTGGTACATGAAACGACATCCGGCGGCGCGTATCTCGGTGTCGCGGGTGTGGATGTGGATGCGGTAACGGCAAGTCAGTATGATATGCCGACCGGCGTCTATGTATCCCGTGTCATAAACGGCAGCGGCGCGGCGGAAGCGGGCATTCAAAAGGGCGACGTCATTGTCGGTTTTAACGGGAAGTCGGTTTCATCCATGAGCGACATTCAAAAGCAGTTGGCGGATCTTTCGCCGGGCGATACGGCAGAGATTACGGTTGCAAGAGAAGCAAATAACGGGTATGATGAGATTACTTTGACCGTTACCGTAACGGAAATGGTACAGTAAGTCGGACAGCGTCGGTCACAAGGCCTCGCAGGATTTTCCTGCGGGGTTCGACTGCGTACAGGGGGACATAAACTTATGAGGAAAAAAAGGATCGTGATAGCGCTCGGGCACAACGCGCTCGGAACAACGCTGCCAAAGCAGCAGGAAGCGGCAAAACGGACGGCGAGTGCGGTAGCGGAGTTTATCGCGCAGGATTATCAGGTGGCGATCACGCATTCGAACGGTCCGCAGGTCGGCATGATCCATACGGCAATGGCGCAATTAGCGCAGCAATTCCCGGAATATACCAAAGCCCCGATGAGCGTTTGTTCGGCGATGAGCCAGGGGTATATCGGCTATGACTTACAGAGCGCGATTCGCAGCGAATTATATGGCAGAGGGATTGTAAAAGCGGTTTCGACGATCTTGACGCAGGTTGTGGTTGATCCGTATGACGAGGCGTTCTACCGCCCGACCAAATTGATCGGAAGAATTTTGACCGAAGAAGAGGCGGACGCCGAAGAGAAGAACGGGAACCATGTCGCCCGTGTGGAGGGCGGATTCCGCCGGGTGGTGGCGACGCCGAAGCCGGAGGATATCGTGGAGATCGACGCAATAAAGGCGCTTCTTGACGCGGATCAGGTCGTTATCGCCTGCGGCGGCGGAGGAATCCCGGTGCTTATGCAGGGGAACCGCATGAAAGGGGCGTCGGCTGTCATTGAAAAAGACACGGCGGCGGGACGTCTGGCGGAACTTATCGAAGCGGATATGCTGATTATCCTAACCGGCGTGGAAAAAGTCTGCTTGAACTTTGGAACGCCCGAAGAGAAGCCGCTGGATTATCTTTCGATTGCGGATGCGAAACGGTATATGGACGAGGGGCAGTTCGAAGAAGGCACGATGAAGCCGAAGATCGCGGCGGCGATCGACTTTATCGGAGATTCGGCGGTGCGGAAAGTTTTGATTACAAAGTTAGACCCGAAAGGGATCGCGCTTAACGGCGTCAGCGGAACAATGATAGGCAGAAGCGTGAGTACATATGCGTTAAGGAACTGATAAACGAAAGGAAAAGGCAAAATGGAGTATTTCAGAAAAACCAAGATCATCTGCACCATCGGTCCGTCGTCCGAAGACGAGGATACCATGAGAAAACTGATGCTTGCGGGCATGAACGTTGCGAGGTTTAATTTTTCCCATGGGGATCACGCGGAGCAGAAAGAAAAACTCGACCGCTTGAAAAAAGTCCGCGAAGAGATGGGGCTTCCGGTTGCCGCGCTTTTGGACACGAAAGGACCGGAGATCCGTCTGCGGGATTTCAAGGATGGAAAAGTAGAACTTACAACCGGGCAGACCTTTACGCTTACCACAAGAGATGTGGAAGGAACCGAGGAGATCGTTTCGATAACCTATAAGAACCTGCCGAAAGATATCGAAGTCGGCACGCATATCTTAATCGATGACGGATTGATCGAGATGGAGGTGACGGATCTTAGCGATACGGACATTACCTGCCGCGTGGACAACGGCGGTGCGGT
>CAJOQZ010000180.1 GCA_905236585.1 uncultured Lachnospiraceae bacterium | reverse complement strand
TTTGGCTATTCCATGACGCCGACCGTCATATCCGTCATCGGCACCTGCGTCGTGCGTCCGCTGTGGGTGGCGACGGTCTTTCGTGCGGTCGGAACCATGCCTTCTCTTTTGATCGTTTATCCGGTGTCGTGGGTGGTTACGGGAATTGCGATGACTGCCGCGTATTTTCTCGCATTGAAAAAGATCGAAAAGAAAGCGGCGAGCGAACATTTGATCTGACCGGTTTATAATTTCACCCGGCAGACGGAGACGAGGTCGCCGCGTTTTAAGACGAGGTCGCCGTCCGGGGCGAGGACGCGCTCTTCCCGGATTATGGCGGCGACAACGAGTTCGGGCGGCAGAGCGAGGTCGCTTACTTTTTTTGCCAGCCAGGGGTGATCATGTTCGTCTAAATGCAGCATGATATATTTTTCATGGCTTTCCGCCGCAAAATCGGAAAGCGTCTTTACATTCGAGTACTGTTCCACGAATCCCGCGGAAATGATACCGGTCGGGATCGCCACCAGCCCTACCCCCAAAAAAGAAATGACGATCGCCATGATCTCCCCGCCGGGGGTTATGGGATAGATGTCGCCGTAGCCGACGGTAAGCATTGCCGAAACCGCCCACCAGATGCCGGAAAACGCGTTTTTGAAAACGTCCGGCTGCGCGGCGTGCTCTAAGGAATACATGGACATGGACGCGGCGAGCATCATAATGAAGATGATACATAGGGATGAAAACAACTGCTCCCGCTTGTTTTTGATGACGTCGATGATGACGTTGAACGAGTCATATTGCGCGTTGATGCGGAACAGACGGAAGATGCGCAGCACGCGCAGAACCCGAAACGCCACGAGGCCGCTCGGGAAAAAAATCGGAAGAAAATAGGGCAGGATCGTAAAGAGATCGATCAGTCCTTCCAATGATGAGAAAAAGCGAAACCTCGCCCTGCCCGGCGCTTCGTCGGGGTAGGCGTACTCCGCCGTCCAGATCCGAAGAGCATATTCGACAACAAAAAAAGCCAGCGT
The DNA here is from genome assembly GCA_905236585.1 of uncultured Lachnospiraceae bacterium. Classification (GTDB taxonomy): domain Bacteria; phylum Bacillota; class Clostridia; order Lachnospirales; family Lachnospiraceae; genus RGIG4930. The sequence continues at coordinate 4,428 of CAJOQZ010000180.1, read as the reverse complement.
TGCATATTCAATCCGGTCTAAAACTACGCGCACATGATAAGGCGGCGCAAACGTATCCACGACGAGGATCGACAGGTTGACGACGATGGCGGCGACCAGCAAATAGTCAAAGACGGTGCTTGCGACGTCCTCTTTGGTGCCGATCTGGATGATTTCAAAAATACGCTTCTTACGGTTCTTCATAGCAAACAGTATAGCAGATTTTTCCAAAGTATGATATAGTGTTTTTTAGACATCTTTATGAGGGGGACAGGCGAAAATGAGGACGGTTTACGAGAATGAAGTCATAGAGATCGGTGAAAGCGTAAAGGAGTTTGCCGGTGGCAATATGTTTATCATCTTCGGGGAAGGGGCGCCCGAAGAACTTAGAGAGTACTGCTATCTTGTCAGCATAAAGCCGGTGGACGGGGAGATCAAGCCGGGAGACATCCTTAATATTGACGAGGCGGCGTATGCCATTACCGCGGTCGGGGCAGAAGCGGCGAAGACGCTCGCACGCCTCGGACATATGACGGTGAATATGTCGGGGCGTTCGAATGCTACGTTGCCGGGCACCGTTTATACCGAAGCCGCGGAAGTTCCGGCGATTCATGTCGGGACGAAGATTTCCATTATAGAGCCGTGATTTGAAGGGGCTAATCTTTTTGCGGCAATATGCCGATATAAGTTATGAGTTAGTATGCGTGAAATATTTGACGCATTCCCGATAAATATATTTCCTCGATCGAGGACGACGGTTTGAAAAAACACATTTACCGGTAATGCGGGCGATAGACTGATTTTTCCCGGCAGTTGTATGTTTTCGACCGAGGACAACGGTCTCGTAAACATATTTACCGGTAATGCGGGCGATAGACTATTTTTCCCGGCAGTTGTATTTTTTCGACCGAGGACGACGGTTTGAAAAAACACATTTACCGATAATGCGGGCTTAAATATATTCATAGACACGGATTGTCTTATTGTTAGCGCCAGGGAGGGTGCGTATGGGCTTTTCGATTTCGATGCAGGATGCGGCATATAGTGCTTATCAGGCGGCTGCGGAGCGGTTCGGCGGTTCGAATCCGTTCCTAAGATCCGCTGCGTCTTCCTCTGCGGCGTCCGATTCGGATACCAAAAGCCTTTTGCGTGCATTGGACGAGCCTTCTTCTTCTGTTGCGGATATGACCGGCGAGCAGAAGAAAAAGGCTCATTTTGCATATACCGGAACGCTTGCCGACAAGCAGACGGGATATCTGGATCTCTGGTCGGCTTCCGAGACGAAGAATACGCAAGAGGAAGAGGAGAACGCGGTAACGTATAACTATAAGGATGTATCCGCCGACATCCAGCGTGCCAAAACGTCATCAGCGGCTGGCTCGGTCGTGATTAAAGCGACGCGCAAAGTGCTGGAGATTAAGCGCAAGATCGCCTCCGGCAAAGGGGATGCGGAAGAACTTGCGATTGCGCTTACCCATGCGAAGCGCATGGAGCGCGTCGCAAAGAAAAAAAAGCACCATTTGGAACTGGAAGAACTGGTGGAGCACAAGCAAACTGCCGGTTTGCAGGAGGAAGATAAGGAATCTTCCAGCATGGCGTCCGATGCATATCAGGCGGCGGAGGACAAACTCTCCGACGCAGAATATAAGATCGAGGATATGCAAAAAAAGGCGCTCAACGATTTTTTGGAAGAAAACGGACTGGATGATCTGTCCATGGACGAACTATCCGATGCGATGGACGGGATGGATATTTCCGATATTACGGAAATGCTCAACAACCCCGAAATGTATGAGGATGTTGCCGAAGAGGCAATACCCGAAGAGGTCATGGACGGGCTGAATGAACTGCTGGACGAATTTGCAGGGGAGCAACTGCAGATGCTCGAAGACATGCAGGAGCAGCTCGCGCTCATGGAGACGGTCGATCCCAACATGAGCAAAGAAGATCTTGACGAAATGAAAATGAAACACCGCCAGTCCGAACGTAAGGAGATCGTAAAGGCGGATATGGATTATTTGAAAGATATGTTCGAGCATTATGAGAAAAAACGCGAGAAAATGCTTGAACTGGCGAAAGCGTCCTTATCCGGCGGAAAAGCGTTTTTTTCGGGCGGACAGTCTTTTTCAAATGCCGTACCGGCGTCGTCTGCATCGACGGCGCACCTTGCCGGAAGCGGGGCATACGCCGCCCCGGCAGGTTCGTATGCCGCAGCATCCCCTGCCGTAAGCGCGTTTGATATTTCTATATAGATGCTACATGTCTTTGAAGCGGTCTTCGTTGATCGCGTACTGTTTTGCCGTTTCTTTTGAAATCCGCCCTTCATCGACAAGGCGGCGCAGTTCCGCGTCCATGGAAAGCATGCCGCTCTGCGCTTTTGTGGAAAAAATCATGCCGTCAATCTGATAGACCTTGTTCGAGCGGATCATGTTCTTGATCGCGTCCGTAACTACCATGATTTCAAATACCGGAATGACGTCCCCGTCCAAGGTCGGAACCAGCTGCTGCGAGACGACGGCTTCCAACACCTCGGCGAGCTGCGTGGCGATCTGGTGCTGCTGATTCGCGGGGAAGACATCCAGGATGCGGTTGATCGTATTGGAGGCGCCGAGCGTATGCAGCGTGGACAAAAGCAGATGCCCGGTCTCCGCGGCAGTAAGCGCGACGGAAATCGTGTCGAAGTCGCGCATCTCGCCGAGCAGGATGACGTCCGGACTCTGCCGCAGGGAAGCCCGCAGCGCCGTCGCGTAACTTTCTGTGTCGACGACGATCTCGCGCTGGGATACGATGCTCTTGTCATGCCGGTGGATGTATTCGATCGGATCTTCGAGCGTAATGATATGCGTTTCTCTTTTTTTGTTGATGTCAGCAATGATGCAGGCGAGGGTCGTGGACTTGCCGCTGCCTGCGGTACCCGTAACCAAAACCATGCCCTTCGGCTTATCGCCGAGGCGGATGATCTCTTCCGGGATATTGAGTTTTACCGGGTCGGGCAGTTCGAACGGGATGACGCGGATGACGGCGGAATAGGAGCCGCGCTGAATATAGCCGCATACACGGAACCTTGACAGCCCCGGGATCGACATGGAGAAGTCGTCGTCTTTTCCTTCGGCAAGATTGGAAAAATCCCGATCCGCCGTCTTGTATATCGCCTGAATCAATTCTTCCGCGGATTTCGGCAGCAGAACCGTTCTGTCGCGGGATACCCGGATGCTGCCTCCCGCACGGAAGGACGCCGGGCGTCCGACAATGATAAAAATATCGGATGCTTTTGCGGCACAGGCTTCCTGTAACAATGCCATTAACTTTTCATCCATGAGATTTCTCCCCCTATTGAACAAGGTTCAGTTTATCGTTGCCCGACCATTCGCCGGTAGACATCGAACGAAAGTCGGTAATGTGGTAGTATCCGCCGCCCTCCCTTTCGATAAAGGAAAACGTCACAGACAGCATCATATCGTCTGCCAACGGATAGGTTTTATCAATCGTACGGACGGCGGATGCGCTGTCGCCTCGTACGGACAGGTTCAATTCATGCAGATCGCTTTCACAGGCGGATACGGCTTCATAGTATGCGCTGCGGATATCCGTCATGCGCACCGCGTTGTTGTATTCGTTCTGTGCCTGTACGAGCGCAATCGCGGAAAACGTAAACAGGCACATGATGAGGAATACGACAAGCATCATGGAGATGCCGATATTTGTCGGCGGGGCGATCTGTTCGCGGTTCCTTTTCATGTCGCCCCCCTTTGCAGCAGGTCATGGTTCAAATCGACCGAATAGATCGTATTCCCATCCGAGCCGTTGAAAACAATCGAAACGACAAGGAATGAATCATTCAGTTCCAAATGGATCTTTTCGGTGTAAACGGCGTGGTCGCTGATGATCTCCTGAAAATCATCATCAAAATACAAAATGATGTCGCAGGAGGAGTCGGGACCCGAGATGTTTACATTTTTATAATCCCGGATAAAAACGCTGCGGACGCCGGAAATCGACCCTTGGGAGCGGATGATCTCCGCTGCGTCGCTGGTAATATTGACCGCCATATTCAGTTCCTTTGCGTCCTTGCTTAAAAGGTGCGCCCGCACGAAAACGGCGATACATACCGTTGCGGCAAGGGCGAAGAACATGACCGCAATGATCAGTTCCATTAAAAACAGCGTGGAGGACGAGGCGCGTTTCCGCTTTTTCATAAATCATTCCTCCGCATAAAGCCCGACGAACGCGCTTGCTTTCTGCCCGTCGGCGTCCGTGCAGGTAAAATACAAAAGGTGGTCGCTTTCCATTGTGACGTAGAACAGCCGCACCGGAATGACCTCCGTTCCCGAAGAAGCGGTAAACGCGTCTTCGCTGCCTGCTTTGATAAAAAGTTCCCGAAGCGCGCCGGCGTATTGATAGATGTAGGTCACGTACTCTTCGCCGCCCAAATCCTCGGACAGCCGCAGC
>CAJOQZ010000179.1 GCA_905236585.1 uncultured Lachnospiraceae bacterium | reverse complement strand
TATGTCAAGCTTTTTTGAAATCTTGCAAAAAAATGGTTAGACCCCTTTGTAGGAATCTAACCATATGATCTTAACTAAATGACATTGATCGTGAACTGTAACAAATGAATTACAAGATTTTCGAAACGAGTCTGGCGTTTCTTGACAAAATAGGGGCTAAAACCTATAATACATGAGGTTTCATACAGACGCATTCAAATGTGCAAACATAAAAAGAAAGGATTGTCGATCATGGCGGAGAAGAAGAACATTCTGACCTACAAAGGGCTGCAGGATTTGGAAAACGAATTGCAGGATCTGAAAGTCAATAAACGCAGGGAGATAGCGGCGAAAATCAAAGAGGCGCGGGCGCAGGGCGATCTGTCCGAGAATGCGGAGTATGATGCGGCAAAAGATGAGCAGCGTGACATCGAGGCGCGGATCGAGGAGATTGAAAAAATCTTAAAAAATGCCGAAGTCATTGACGAAGACGAGGTGGATCTTGATACGGTGAATGTGGGATGCCATGTAAAGATCCTTGATATAGAGTTAAAAGAAGAAATTGAATACGACATTGTTGGATCGACGCAGGCGAATAGTTTGAAAGGAAGCATTTCAAACGAATCGCCGCTTGGCGCGGCGCTTTTAGGGACGAAGATCGGCGATGTCGTAGTAGCGTCGACGGAGTTTGGGGATTTTGAGTACAAGGTGCTTGAAATAGAAAGGTCGTAACTGTTCAGCCCCCTGAACAGTTACTGCATCGGACACGGTGCTTTCGCACATGAAAAGTGTGGCCGATGCTCGCAAGCCAAGTTAATGGTACGCCCTTAGCAGGCGCAAATCGTCCAGTGGACGATTGTTCTGCGCCGACCGAAACGAAGTGTAGATAGTGCTTCGGGCTGACCGGAAAAGTTACGAAAGGTCTAATTAAGGCATGGCGGAAGAAAAGAAGAATCAGGATAAGACACAACAGGACGTAAACCAACTGCTTGCCGTGCGCCGGGAAAAGTTAGCGGCGCTGCAGGAGGCGGGCAGCGATCCGTTTCAGATTACAAAATATGAAGTGACGCACCATACGGATGAGATAAGAACCGGTTTTGACGCGCTTGCGTATGAGCCGCCGAAGGACGAAGAAGGGAAGGCTCAAACGGTGCCGATTTTCGAAATCCCGGAAGAGAAAATCGTAAGCCTTGCGGGACGGATGATGTTCAAGCGGGTTATGGGGAAGGCGTCGTTTGCGAATCTGCGCGATAAAAACGGCGACATGCAGATTTACGTGACGCGCAACGATATCGGGGACGAAGCGTACGCGGCGTTCAAGAAGTTTGACGTCGGCGATATATTGGGCGTCAAAGGGTTTGTTTTCAAAACGAAGACGGGAGAGATATCGGTACACGCAAAAGAAGTGACGCTGCTGTCCAAGAGCCTTCAGATATTGCCTGAAAAATTCCATGGACTGACCGATACGGATATGCGCTACCGGCAGAGATATGTGGATTTGATCATGAACCCGGAAGTGAAGCGGACGTTTATCAAACGGTCGCAGATATTGAAGGAGATACGGAATTTCCTCGACGGACGCGGGTTCATGGAGGTCGAAACGCCGATGCTTGTATCCAATGCCGGAGGAGCAGCGGCAAGACCGTTCGAGACGCATTTTAACGCGCTTGACGAGGACTTGAAACTGCGGATATCTCTCGAACTGTATTTGAAGCGCCTGATCGTCGGCGGATTGGAGCGCGTATATGAGATCGGACGGGTATTCCGCAATGAGGGCGTGGATACGAGGCATAACCCGGAGTTTACGCTGATGGAACTGTATCAGGCATATACCGATTATTATGGCATGATGGAACTGACGGAAAGCATGTACCGTTATCTTGCCGAAAAAGTCTGCGGAACGACGGAGATAACCTATAACGGGATAGCGATCGATTTCGGCAAGCCGTTCGAGCGGATCACGATGACCGAATGTGTGAAAAAATATGCAGGCGTGGATTTCGACGAGGTTGCGGATGATGAACAGGCGAAGCGGATTGCCGACGAGCATCATATCGAATATGAAGCGCATCACAAAAAGGGCAACATCTTAAATCTCTTCTTCGAGGAATATTGTGAAAAAGAACTGGTTCAGCCGACGTTCGTCATGGATCATCCGATTGAGATAAGTCCGCTGACCAAGAAAAAGCCGGAAGATCCGGCGAAGGTGGAGCGGTTTGAATTGTTCATCAATGGCTGGGAGATGTGCAACGCCTATTCGGAATTGAACGACCCGATCGACCAGCGCGAACGCTTCGCTGCGCAGGATGCAAACGCGGCGGCGGGCGACGAAGAGGCGGAACATACGGACGAGGACTTCTTAAACGCCCTGTCCATCGGCATGCCGCCGACCGGCGGCATCGGCTACGGCATCGACCGGCTCGTGATGATCCTGACGGATAGTGCGGCGATCAGGGATGTGTTGCTGTTCCCGACAATGAGGTCGTTGGGAAGTGAAAATGCTGATAAATAGCGGGTTTGCAGGTTTTGAGAAAGTGGTACTACTACAAATT
>CAJOQZ010000178.1 GCA_905236585.1 uncultured Lachnospiraceae bacterium | reverse complement strand
CCACCAAGACCGCCTAAGATTCCGCCGATCCCGCCGCCGGATTTTTTCTCGCCTCCGCCAAGGCCTTTGTCTTTATCACCGCCGCCGAATATTCCTGAAATAAAATCTAAAAATCCCATAATTTTTACTCCTGTGATGGCAACACGCCACTTTTAACTTCATCCTCAAAGTTACTTTCGCCCTTTGCAATCCGCTCTAACGCGCCGAACATATTTCCGACAATGACGGCGCTCTTCTTGTATTTGTCGATCACATCCGCTGCGAGATCTTCCACCGGCATGTTCTCGTCAAAAAAGTCAACAATGCGGAAATACATCTGATCCGTAGGATAAAAATACCCGAAGAACCCGAGCGGCACGTAAAAGTTCATATGCGTGATCGCATCCGAAAGTTCATTAAATGCATCATCATCCTTCGTATTAAAGGGCAGCGTTACAAGGATCTCAAACTGCGGCTCATCCGGAAAATCCTCGACGATCTCCGTTTCAAACACACAGGCGCCGCTACCATCCGTAACGGTGGTAAAATTAGCGACCAGCATCGGTCCATCCCCCTTAGCACCGGTTTTAGAGATTTCTGCCGCTTCCGTGATCAACTTCGTCTGTCGCAGCAGTTCGGCAAAAAAACTCTCCTTCCACTCATTTGTCATGTTGAAACTCCTCCCTTCCAAGTACCTTTCCGAGTTTTGCAAAATAATATTTTAACGCGACCTCAATGTCGTTGTTATTTAATCCTCGATCCTCCGCCGCCGCAAGATAGGATGCGTTCTTCAACACCTCCTTGATCCCGCTGCCCGGCAGTTCGAACTGCTTCGCGAAAAAGTCAAAATCGATCTCTTCGTCCCGCGGCACGCCCTTCGGCAGAATCGTCTGCCACAGGGTAAGGCGCACGTCCTCATCCGGGAAGGCGAACCGCACCATGAAGCGGATACGACGCTTGAACGCCTCATCAATGTTCTGCTGAAAATTCGTCGCAAGGATCACAAGTCCCTCATAGTCCTCCAACCGCTGCAGCAGATGCGCGGTATCGGCGTTCGCATGCTTGTCGTGGACGTCCTTGACCTCCGTCCGCTTGGAGAAAAGGGCGTCCGCCTCATCGAAAAACAGCATTGCGTTGGTATTCTTCGCCTTGTCAAAAAGTTCGGAGATGTTTTTCTGGGTCTCGCCGATATATTTTGACACCATCTGCGACAAGTCCACCCGGTATAACGCTAAGCCGAGTTCGTTCGCCAGTACATGCGCCGCCATGGTTTTGCCGGTTCCCGGCGTACCATAAAACAATGCACTGATCCCGCGTCCGTATGCCGACTTATCATAAAAGCCCCATTTCTCGCCGACCACGCTCCGATATCTTACCTGGTCGCAGATGATTTTCAACTGCCGCCGCTCCTCGTCTGCGATCACAAGATCATCCCATGTGTAGTTGCTGTGCAGTTCCTTTGCCAGTGCGCCAAGTTGGTTGGCGCTCTGTTCGCCCACCGCCGCACGGATGTCCGCCGACGTAACGGCATATTCCCCATCCTCTGCTCTTCTTTGCGCCCGCATCGTTGCGTCGCTGATGATCTCGCGAAAACTTTTTAAGGTAAAAATGTACTGGTTGGCGCACTGCGACGGGTTGACCTCCTCTGCAAAAGGAACATCCTCGCACATCTCCTCCCATAGCAAGACCCGCTCTCCGACGGACAGCATCGGCAGTTCGATAAACAATGTATGCAGTCGAAAGCGGAACACCTCTTCAGGCTTTTCCACCGCAAGCAGCACTGCGCCGCCGTTTTCCCTCGCAAGCCACGAATAAAGGAAACTCTCCTGCGTCTTTTGCTCCGAAGTCTCCTTTTCCTTCTCCTTTAACACCCGGGTCATCACAAATACCGGCAGTGCACCGGTTCCCGACAGCCGTTTGCCAAGTGCGGCAAGAATCTCCGCAATTTCACGCCCGTTCGCCATAAAAAGCTTGTCTGCATCAATCCACAGGAGCGGTACCCCCAACTCCTTTGCCGTTGTGCACACAAGTTCCCTCTTCCCAATGCCCTCGGGACCATACAGGCACAACAAATGTCCTCCATACAGATCCGTAGACCTGCTATGCTGCCGCCGCGACATTTTCGCCAGATAAAACTCGCAGGCTTTTTTCTTATCTTCCCGAATGCTTTCCGGGAAGATCCTCTCGTCCGCTTTCGGCTCAAACATAAGCAGGGAAAGCAATTCTCCCCCGTTTGATGACTGATCCGTGCGATTTAGAAACATTGACGTCTTTCCCGAGCCCATTTTTTCCTACCCCAAATACCGGAACAGTACCACCATGGCGTCTTCCATCTGCGGGGCGCCCCCGGTAAACTCCATAAGGCGCGAATGGATTTCCTCTGACGACTCGGACAGTTCATATCCCAGCCGCGCCTCGATCGCTTCCGTCAGACGAGGCGTCCCGAAGTTCTCGCCCTGCGCATTCTTCGCGCCGACGACGCCGTGGGAACAGATCGCTAAGATATCGCCCTGTGCCAGCCGCGTCTTATATGTATGGTACACCACGTTCTCCATGTTGCCGAGCGGGATCGTCATCTGATCCGACACCGGCGCCGCGGTGCTTCCCGTCTGCCGCAGGATCGGCGGCTCGCCTCCTGCCATGGCATAACTCATTTCTCCCATCGCATGGTCGATCACCACAACCGTTACGGCGACATTTAAGCCGAACTCGTTCTTTTCCGAAAGAATGTTGTTCGTCTCCGCCAAAATCCGGCTTGGCGGATAACCCATTTTCGCGAAGCCGCGGATAAAGTTCTGCGACATCACGCCGAACAGCGTCGCCATGACGCCCTGATCCGTCACATCCCCGACGATGATCGCCAGACGGCACTCGTCGATCGGGAAGAAGTCATAATACGCGACGCCGAGTTCCGAAAGGCGCCACACATCCGCATGCATCATGACATTGTTGCGGGTGGGATACCTCGTCGGCAGCATGTTCGCCTGAATCTGGCGCATCAGGGTCAGTTCCATCGTCAGACGGTTCTTATCGGAGGTCGTCTGCGTCAACTGGCTGATATATTCCTGCAGGGAAGCCGTCATCGCATTAAAACATTCCACGAGCCCCTCGATTTCCTTCGTCGCGTTCTCGATGTGCACCCTCTGGTCAAAATGCCCTTCGCCGACTGCCTTCATCTGCTCTTGGAGCCGGTCAATCGGCGATACGATCTTGTTCGCCATCCACCGTGAGAAAATGAACGAAAACAGGATCACCAGCGTGAATGTGCTCCCATAGAGGAACCCGATCTTCCTTATTCCCGCGCTGATACGGCCCTCGATCTGGTCATAGAACTCATCGGAATTAAGTTTCTCTAACGCGACGCTGGTTCCTCTAACATCCTTGAGTGCTTCTGAGATCGTATCAAAATACTCTTCGATGTCAGTTTCAATCAAATCCTCCAGGGTCGCATTTTCCTCAACGGATAAGAACATGGAGCCCGCGAAAAAAATCATCAGCACCGTGAGCATCGAAACCACGATCTGCGTTCGAATCGTTTTAAACTTCATGCAGTCACACCCTTTCTATGCAAAGCGCCTCAGGGGATTCCGGCGGATTCTCCCTGAAATTGTCACACAGCGACAGATAGATGCGGGCGGCTTTATCCATGCGGTTCGCCTTGATCACCTCGATAAAATAACTCCGCGCCTGCGCAAAATCACCGGCTAAAAATAAACTTACGCCCTTATCGAAAAGCAGCGCCGTCTTGCGCTTTGCCGTACGCACGTCGATCTTGTCTCCGTCATAAAAATCATAGACCTTCAGCGCTTTTTTTAACCTGTTAAAATAAAACTTTCCCAAAAGACGGCAGGTATATTTCGACATGATCGTCGGATCATGCTCCAAAAGCCTCTCCGTCACAAGAATGCTCGCAGAATATTTCGCCGCCGACCGCTGCAGATATTTGGAAACGGACGACTCATGCGACATGGTCATCACGGCGTAATGCCCTCCGCCTCCCAAGGCGCCGAGGATCACGGAACCATATGTAAGCCCGAACGTTATCCCCTTCCAGAGCTCGTCGCGTTTGAGCAGATTCTCCCTTGCCTGTATCGCGGCGCCTACGGCGTCCACGTTGCTCGCCTTATCGTTCATGAAAAACAGCTGCATGCCGCCCTCCACGTAATAATCGACGACGCCGCCCCATTCGAGGAACGAGGGCATCGCATGCTCCACCTGCTCAGCAAACTGCTCGAAGACGCGCATTGCCTTCTCGCCGTCAATCCCCGCCTCAATCTCCGGCAGCCCCATCCGGACTACCGTTGCGTCAAAATGGCGCAGTTTTTTGATCTTGTCCTTCGCCTGGTCGTAAGTTCCGTCAATCTGTAAAATATCCAGTTTCTGCTTTGGGATGAATTGCTCCCGAATGCTTTCTTTCATCTTGTAAGAGTCCTCCCCGGTTACCCTACCTGTACGCCGCTTGATCCGGGGGAATTGATCGAAATCTGTCCGCCCCAGTTGCACATGCATTTGGAATTGTCCGTAAGCACCGGAAATGAACCAAGCACCACCTTCGGACTTCCCGGCGTCCACGGCGCAGCCGTAACGGGAACGCAGGGCATCGGCGTCAGCACCCCCGATGCCGCCGCGGTAGCAGCGGCAACCGTCGGATTCGCCATCGACTTGCACATGCCGAACGGCGGGATATTGACGATTGGTTTATTGTCCATGATCGTCGCCACCGGCGCCGTGTTGTTGACCCTTCCGGTCGGCAGCACGATCAGCGAGGAGGGCGTCATTCCGAAACTGCACTGCAGCATCGCCCCCATGCATACACACATACTCATGCCTCTTCCTCCTCGGTTTTATATTTCGGATGCGTTTTCGCCCTGTCTAATGTAATAGTAAGCACCTCTTCGGCGTCCCGCTTGCTAAAATCAAGTTCTTCCTCATATGTCTCATAGATTCCGCTTTCCACCTTAAGCATCGCTTTGTCGCTTCGGACATTTAAGAACACCCGGTATCCGTCCTCCTTGATGACCGCCGGACGCTCTCCCTCGATATACGCACGGACGTTGCTGCCCGTGATCACAGACCCATCGGAAGCATCCTTGCAAAGAACCACCAGCGTGCGCTTATAGCCGATCTCGCGAATCGGCTCTCCGAGGACGTTCTCGACGTCGCTGCCCAAAAGCATCGAAAGATCGGTAACCCGCGTCATGGTCTTCGAACGGGCGGAGGTGATCTCCACCGGCGTAACCTTGTAAAATAAGGTCACGCGATAGGGTTCATTCGGGAAGGTCCACAGACGGATCTTCTCAAAAGAGCCGAGCCGCTCCTGCTCAATGCGCGTCTTCATCGGATCGCCGTGCAGCGCAGAGGTCTGTCCGATCACATAGTGATCCGCAAGCGCCTGTACGACGCGCCCCAAAATGCGCTGATCCTCCTCTGCGCGGTATTTTAAGTCGCCGGAGGAATACGCCGTGATCATGTACCGAAGCGTCAAAAACGACGAAGGATATGTCTGCTCCTTTAGGCCGGTATTCACCATGCCGTGGGCAAAAACCTCCTCGCTCGGCGCAATGTCATAAAGATAAATCCCAAGATTAAAATCCCCGTGGTCGTCCGGCGAGCAAAGCCCGATGGAGCCGTTGTGCAGGATAACATCCGGCACCAGCGAATCATTCAGTATTCTTACTAATGTCTTGCCGATGTCACTGATCGAAGAAAATCCCATGATCTTTTTCTATCTCCTCTAATAACGCAAGTTATTATCTGACTTACTCTGTCGGATGCCAGTGCTGTCATCAACTCACTTCGTTCGTTGGACAGTACT
>CAJOQZ010000177.1 GCA_905236585.1 uncultured Lachnospiraceae bacterium | reverse complement strand
TATCTGTCCGTATTCGTCCTGGCAGAAATAAGACTTCATTCCATGGAAAATACCGAGGCTTCCGGTGGCCATCGTCGCAGCGGTCTCTTTTGTGTCAATGCCGCGTCCCGCCGCCTCGCATCCGATTAGTTCCACCTCTTTATCATCTATGAAGTGGTAAAAACTCCCAATCGCATTCGATCCGCCGCCGACACAGGCAAGCACCGCATCCGGCAGCCGCCCCTCTTTTTCCAATATCTGGCTTTTGATCTCCCGCGATATCACCGCCTGAAAATCCCGGACGATTGTTGGAAACGGATGCGGCCCCATGACCGAACCCAAGACATAATGCGTATCTTCGATCCGCTTCGTCCATTCGCGCATGGTTTCGGAAACGGCGTCCTTTAAGGTTCGCGTCCCGCTTTTGACCGGGTGGACCGCTGCGCCCAACAGCCGCATCCGATAGACGTTCAGCGCCTGCCGCTTCGTATCTTCCTCGCCCATGAAAATCTCACACTCTAATCCCATCAGAGCGGCAACTGTTGCTGTCGCGACCCCATGCTGTCCTGCCCCGGTCTCCGCTATTACGCGGGTTTTGCCCATCTTTTTCGCCAAAAGCACCTGTCCGAGACAGTTATTGACTTTATGTGCGCCGGTGTGGTTCAAGTCTTCGCGCTTTAAGTAAACCTTCGCTCCGCCTAAGTCCTCGGTCATATGTTTCGCAAAATATAACCGGGACGGACGATTCGCATATTCGTTATATAATTCCGATAATTCTTTGTTGAATGCTGGGTCATCTTTGTAATGCAGGTATGCTTTTTCGAGTTCAATGACGGCATTCATCAGCGTCTCCGGGATATACCTGCCGCCATGAATGCCGAATCTCCCATTCGCCTCCAAGCCGCTGTTTGTCATATGTTCTCCTTATAATTATATGATGATTATATGCATTTTCTTCGATTTTTCGAGCCGCCGTCTTTGCTTTTTCCTCGTATCGGACTTGTGATTTAGCCACGACTTAATTTCCGCGCTCCGGAATATCCCGAATGATCCGGATGATCTCCTCTATTTTTTTTGGATCTTTTTTCTTTTCGGTTTCTACGCCGGAAGATACGTCGACCGCATACGGGGCGCCCATGGTAAGCGCCATGCGTACATTTGCGGCATCGATCCCTCCCGCCAGAAAATAAGGCATCTTCAGTCCCGACAGCAGCCGCCAGTCAAACGGAACGCCCTCGCCCCTGCCTTTATCAAGCAGGACATAATCCGCCGGACTTTTCGCCGCACGTTTGATATCTTCGGCATCTTTTACGATAAACGCCTTGATTACCGGCTTTCCGCCCTTCCGCCTGACGCGTCGGATATAGGCTTCGTCCTCGCCGCCGTGCAGTTGGATCATGTCGAATATCCCGCCTTTTGCCGCCTCTATCACCACATCCATCGGCGCATCCACAAATACGCCGACGGAGGAAATGGATTTATCTACGTTCGCGGCGAGATTTTTTGCCGCCTCTAAAGAAACAGAGCGGTGGCTTATTGGAAAATCCACGATAAATCCGGCATAATCCGGCTTTGCCGCATTGACCGCCGCAACATCCTCTTTACGAAACAATCCGCAGATCTTAATCTTCGTCATCGCAGTATACCGCCGTTCAATTCTTCGAGCATCGCTTTCTTGTCCGCGGCACGCATCAGCGTTTCGCCGATCAGAACCGCCGATATCCCGTTTTCTTCCAAACGCCGGATATCATCATGGTTCGTGATGCCGCTTTCCGAAACAAAAACAGTTGATACATCACTCACCATACGCCGTAGACGGATGCTGTTTTCCATGTCAATCGAAAAATCCCGCAGATTGCGGTTGTTTACGCCGATGATCCGTGCACCCGCCTTTGCCGCCCGTTCCACTTCCGCCTCATCGTGCGCTTCCACGAGCGCGTCCATCCCCAGTTCTTCCGCCAGTTCGCGGAAGGATTTTATCTGCACATCGTCCAATATCGCACAGATTAACAGAACCGCCGACGCACCCAGCGCAGACGCCTGACAGACCATATACTCATCTATCGTAAAATCTTTACGCAGAACCGGAATCGACACGCTTTGCGCAATTTTTTCCATATAATAGTCGCTGCCCAAAAACCACCGCGGCTCGGTCAGACATGAAATCGCGCTTGCGCCTGCCGCCTCATATTCTTTTGCAATCTCCAGATACGGAAAATCCGGGGCGATCAGCCCTTTTGACGGCGACGCCTTCTTGACTTCGCAAATATAGGACATCCCCGTTTTTGCCAGCGCCGCAAAAAATGCGTGTTGTACCGGTTCCGCAGAATCGGCATCCATGTGAGGCTTCCTGCTGCCCTTCGCCTTTGCCCGCCGCATCCGCGCCGCTTCTTCGGCGCGTCTTCGCACCGCCGTCTGCGGCTCTTTTGCCTTTTCCGCTGCGATGCGTTCCTTCGTATATGCCGCGATTTCCGCTAAAATATCGCCCACGTTTACTCCGCCCGGTTGCTTTCTTCGATAAACTCGTCAAGTTTCTTTTGTGCCGCACCGCTGTCGATCAACTCTTCCGCCATGCGGATGCCCGCTGCAAGGCTGTCCGCTTTCCCGGCGATGTACAGTCCCGCGCCAGCATTCATGCAGACCGCTTCGCGTTTGGCGCCTTTTTCGCTGCCGTTTAATATGGCGCGTGTAATCTCGGCGTTCTCCTGCGGCGTCCCGCCCAAAAGGCTGCTTTTATCGACCGTTTTGTAGCCGAATTGTTCCGGGCGGATTTCATACGTTGCCAATTTCCCATCCCGGATTTCGCAGACCTTCGTCGACGCGGACATGGAGATCTCGTCCAGCGAATCCTCGCCGTATACGACCATTCCGCTTTTTACGCCGAGGTTTTGCAGCACTTTTGCCAGCGGTTCCACCAAATCCGCGTCAAATACGCCCATCAACTGCATCGTCGCGCCCGCCGGGTTGGTTAAAGGTCCTAAAATATTGAAAATGGTTCGGATTCCCAGTTCGCGCCGTACCGGTCCGACATACTTCATTGCGCTGTGATAGCGCTGCGCGAAAAAGAAACAGATCTGGATTTTTTTCAAAACCTCCAGATTCCGCGCCGGTCCGATGTCAATATTGACGCCGAGCGCCTCCAGGCAGTCCGCCGCGCCGGATTTTGACGAAGCGGCGCGGTTGCCGTGCTTCGCGACCGGGATGCCCGCCGCCGCAATCACCAATGCCGACGTGGTCGAGATATTGAACGAATTTGCGCCGTCGCCGCCCGTCCCGACGATCTCCAGCACATCCAAATCGTGCAGAAGCCTAAGTCCTGCTGCCCGCATGCCCTCCGCAGACGCCGTGATTTCCTCGATCGTTTCGCCCTTCATGGACATTGCGGTCAAATACGCCGCTTCCTGCACCTCAGAAGCCTCGCCCGACATGATCTCGTCCATGACCCCGCGTGCTTCTTCATAGGTCAAATCTTCTTTTTTCACAACTTTTTTAATCGCTTCGGCTATCATAGTATGCCCCTTCCTTTGAAAACCATCGATAAATTATTTGTTACTTGCCTACGGTTCCTTCGCCTTATTTGTTTGTCAGCATCTTTAGCATTTTACCATAAGGGGCGCATGTTGTAAAATCATCTCTGCCCAAACAATGCAAGACAAGAGCATGCTAAACTATTATAACATCGACGCATTCACATCGTTTACGTCAATACCATTCACACTCATAGAAAAAACTCCCCTCATATCTTTTTTCAACTTAAACAGGTAACTGCATGCACTATGTCAGTCATGCAGATCATTTACAAGTTACGCAAAGTTGCCATATCTTTGCTATTGTACTTGAAAATACAATAAATTCCAACAAAAAATTTGATTTCATTGTCTCACGAAAATAAAAAGTTCCGGCGAAATAAAGAGGAAATATTCCGGCGAAAGCAATGTAAACTGCGACGAGAATCTGTTTGACATTTTTAATAGTTATGTTTTATTATAGGGAACGAGATTATTTTTTACCTCATAATACCCCGGTTTGCGGTTTTTGCAGGGGAAAATCTATATGAAAGAGAGTAAAGCCATGTCGAATATTCCTTACAAAATTTATTTAGAAGAAAACGAGATGCCCAAACGTTGGTACAATCTGCGGGCGGATATGAAGAACAAGCCGGCGCCGCTGTTGAATCCGGGCACGAGGCAGCCGATGACGGCAGAAGAACTCTCCGGCGTGTTCTGCGAAGAATTGGTAAAACAGGAACTGGATGATACCACCCCGTTTTTTGAAATCCCGGAGGATATTCTCAGTTTTTATAAGATGTACCGTCCTTCACCCCTTGTACGTGCGTACTGCCTGGAGGAAAAACTTAAGACGCCCGCGAAGATCTATTATAAATTCGAAGGCAACAACACCAGCGGCTCCCATAAATTAAACTCCGCCATTGCACAGGCGTATTACGCGAAAAAGCAGGGCTTAAAAGGCGTTACGACAGAGACCGGCGCCGGACAGTGGGGGACCGCGCTTTCCATGGCGTGTTCTTATTTCGGGCTGGACTGTAAAGTTTATATGGTTAAGGTGTCTTATGAGCAGAAGCCCTTCCGCCGTGAAGTAATGCGGGTATACGGCGCTTCTGTTACGCCGTCTCCCTCGGAAACGACGAAGATCGGACGGCAGATTCTCGAAGAATACCCCGGCACGACAGGCAGCCTCGGCTGCGCCATTTCCGAAGCGGTGGAAGTAGCGACTTCTACGGACGGCTATCGCTATGTCCTCGGCAGCGTTTTGAACCAAGTGCTTTTGCATCAGAGCGTGATTGGTCTGGAAACAAAGGCTGCCCTTGACAAATTTGGCATCAAGCCGGATATGATCATCGGATGCGCCGGGGGCGGTTCTAACCTCGGCGGATTGATTGCTCCTTTTATGGGTGAAAAATTGCGTGGAGAAGCGGATTATGATATTGTCGCGGTAGAACCGGCGTCCTGCCCGTCCTTTACCAGAGGAACCTACGCTTACGATTTCTGCGACACCGGTAAAGTATGCCCCCTTGCCAAAATGTACACCCTTGGATCGGGCTACATCCCGGCGCCGAACCATGCGGGCGGTCTGCGCTATCACGGCATGAGTTCCACGCTGTCTCAGTTGTACGATGATGGGCTGATGCGCGCCGTCAGCGTTCCGCAGACGGAAGTATTTGCGGCAGCAGAGGAATTTGCCCGGGTGGAAGGCATCCTTCCGGCTCCCGAAAGTTCCCACGCGATCAAGGTGGCTATGGACGAAGCGAAAAAATGCAAGGAAACCGGAGAAGAGAAAACGATTGTCTTCGGACTTACGGGTACAGGCTATTTCGACATGGTTGCCTATGAGAAGTATCATGACGGCAAAATGGAAGATTATGTTCCAACGGATGAGGAAATTGCTGCAAGCGTAGCAAAACTGCCGTAAGGGGAATGAAAATAACTTTTATGTTGAGAACAAACGCTTCTTAAGTGTGAGGGAAGGCATTCTTGCCGTCGAACACGGATATTTGTTTGTTCCCAGGAAAAACTCGAGGCATATTTGACTTTTGCCGCAGTAAAGAAAATGTCATTGACAAAAGCCGGTGATACTGGTAAAGTATTATAGTGTTTGATTTCAGCAATCAGACGTGGAGATGTACTCAAGTTGGCTGAAGAGGTGCCCCTGCTAAGGGTATAGGTCGGGTGACCGGCGCGAGGGTTCAAATCCCTCCAT
>CAJOQZ010000176.1 GCA_905236585.1 uncultured Lachnospiraceae bacterium | reverse complement strand
GCGCAGAACATAATCTTGCAAGGATGGGAATTGAAGATGCCAGATGTTTTAATAACAGATGAAGCACTGATAAAGGATGCCGCTCGCAAGGCAAATGCCCTGGGTCTGAATAGTTTCGTAATATGGAATTTTACCTATGGGAAATTGTACATAAAGGATGGAACGGGAAACTTTGCTGAGGCAAAAGTATGGAATGGAACAGACCATATTAAAAAAAGAGAAGATGTTAAGACATATAAATCGGAGTGGTTGCCGATTATTAAAGATATTGTGATGACAGTTAATGAGTATCTTGTTAAAGGTACAATTGCTACGTCATCTATTACAACTTCTATATCAGATGGGATTACGGCAGAACTGATTTTGCGAAACAAGGAGTTGGTTGCAGAAAATTTAGTAATTGAAGTTAGTAAAAGTATGCCGATGGAGAGCAGACTGAAGATTTGGTGGAAAGCTTTTCATGAAGAATATGATAAAGACGAAAAGGATATGTATGCGGCTTATGCAAAATCTGTTTTGTTAAATTGGACGAACCGCATTATGTTTGCCAATGTCATTAAAAAATATCATAATTGTGCGTATAAAATAGATGAGATAGATACCTCTACTACTCCTGATGATGGGAATAAGATAATTCGGGAAATTGCAAAAGAAGGCGACTTTTATAACGTATTTAAGCAACTGGATTATAATGAAATAGTTCCAGAAGATACTTGGGTAGATATTGTTGATTTTAATCAATTTCTTGTATCAAACCATATTGATAAGATAGATCAGGGTGTTTTGCAGGAGATTTTGGAAAAAACAGTAAAGTCTTCGAAAAGGGAAATCAGGGGACAATTTGCCACGCCATATTATTTGGCAGACTTGTTATGTCAGGTTACGGTTACGGATTGGACCTCAAATTGTGCAGATCTATGTGCAGGAACCGGAACGATTGCAAAGGCGTTGATCGATAATAAAAGGGTTCGATTACACAATTCTGATATTGCTTTTGAAACAACATGGATAGCAGATAAATATGCCTATCCCTTGCAACTGGCGAATATTGCGGTTGCTGATATTGAGGCAATTAATACGTTAATCAATATGTTTCAGAGTGACGTTTTTGACGTGGTTACAGGACAAAGTATTATTTTGAAAAGCCCCATTGATGGGAGTGAAGTCGAAAGAAAAATACCAAAGTTCCAGGCGATTGTTTCTAATCTTCCATTTGTAGAGTATAACAAAATTGCTGATGATGAAAATGATTATATTGAAAACTATAGACAGAAAATCAAGGAAGATACTGGAATTGAATTTACGCAAGGAAAAGCGGATTTATATAACTATTTGCCGTTCAAACTATGACATTGAAAGTCAGTTTGTTAAAGTCGGGAAAAGAGTAGCCGTTTCCTTGAAAAACATTAGTCGCTTTAAGAATTTAGAAATGGAGATTAATGAAAATGGATTAAAATGTTATGATGGCATTCTTCCTAAGAAAGAGGCAGGAAGATATTCAAGATATAATTGTGAAGGAAGGCAAATTAAGAGATATGATTTGCCTAAAATAGACAAGACGTTTTGGGGTGAATGTTATCCATATGGAAATACGAATGCGGCTATGGTGTCCTATTCCTATACAAAGCCAGTATATCAAGTTGAGGAGTGGCTGCCGACATTTTATGAAATAAAAATGGTAGTAGAAGAAGTGATTGAAAATGAGTACATTGTTTTGTTTGAGGTTGATACAACGTTAAATAAAACTGACAAGAGTTTTTGGAATGAGTTATTATTTGTGATTAATTTACTTCAAGAAAATATAGGGGATTTTGAAATATACGCGGAAAACTCTGCCCCGAAATCACACAAGCAATGGGAGGAAGTGGATTGGGAATTGCTTCCGCCTGGAAAACTTGATGAGAAACTGATAAAAAAGTATTTTGGTAATAAATCACGAAATGAAAGAAAAGAATTATTAGAAAGATATAATTATATTCAAAGTTTGAAACCGAAAAATATGATTAAAGGAACAAATATCTTTTCAAAATATTTCGGTGCAAAATTTTATGGTGACATTGTGGTATTGGAAAATGTCGAAAATGGAAATGCGATTTATGTATTTCAATAGGACTGGGAAGTGTTTAGTAAATTAAGCAGGAGTGCTTTGATAAAAATGGGTTCATCAGATATAACTAGAATAACGCATAATGGTAATTGGAAAAGAAGATTAGAGAATTGTTTGAAAACTATGCAGGCAATTTAATCGGAAAAGTAACAGGTTTTATCATAACGCTAAATGATTTCAGATTGTTTACGATGAAAAATATCTGTAATAAATGTAAGAGAGCATAGAAGACGGCAATGGAATTATAGAAAAAAGAATGGAAGATGGTTATTTCCTTAAGGAGTATTTCGGAATATATGATGGAAGAAATTACCTGCAACGCATATGCGAAGATTAATCTCGTGCTTGATGTCGTCGGGCTTCGGGCGGACGGCTATCACGAGGTGGACATGATTATGCAGACCATCGATTTGCATGATACCGTAACGGTGGCGCGGCGCGAAGATGACGCGGTTCGTATGACGATCGCGTTCGAGGATGCCTACCATGCGCCGGAAGAACTGCTTGCGGCGGACGACGACAACCTGTGCGTGCGTGCGGCGAAGATGATGCGCAAGGAAGCCGGACTATCTGCGGGCTATGACATCAGCCTGACAAAACGCATCCCGGTCGGCGCGGGGTTAGCGGGCGGAAGCACGGACGCCGCGGCGGTGTTCGGCGCGGTTAATGCGTTGGAATCGCTTGCGTATTCGAAAGAAACATTGTGCCGGATGGGGGCGGATTTAGGGGCGGACATCCCCTATTGCATCTGCGGCGGGACGAAGCACGCGACGGGAACCGGAACGACGCTTTCGGAAGAGTTCCCCTGTCCGAAACTTCCCCTTTTGCTGGTTAAGCCGGAGGTTTCGATGCCGACGGGCGGGATATACCGGGCGTTCGACGAGACGAAAAAGCCGTATCATCCGTCCGTTTCTGCAATGCGGGATGCATTGCGGGAAGGTTCTGTCACAGGAATTGCAAAGGTGCTCGGCAATACGCTTGAGCCGATAGTCGCGGCACGCTTCCCGGTGATAACGGAGTTAAAAGAAGCCCTGCTTGCCGTTGGCGCAATAGGCGCGATGATGACCGGCAGCGGCTCCTGCGTCTATGGGATTTTCGCGATGGAAGAAAAAGCGTCGCACGCGGCGGAACAGATGCGGAAAAAATACCCGGGGATGTTTGTGTGCGAGGCGAAGAGCGTGTAGGACATAAAAACCATCTTTTGTATTGAGAACAAACAATCTCCGTGTGAGGGGGAGGCATTCTTGCCGTCGAACACGGGGATTTATTTGTTCCCAAGGCAAGATGGAATGAAAATTAATTTTCGTGGCGAGTAGGAGGCGCGACTTGACATTGTACTGATTTTTGCTATAATGCATTTTGTATACAAAAAAGTTAGCAAATCCTAACTAAAGCCGCGAAAAGAGGAACCGCATATGACGGATGAACTCAAATTGATAATGGATGAGTACCTTCCGCTGCGCGACGTCGTATTCAATACGCTGCGTGACGCTATTTTGAAAGGCAAGATCGAGCCGGGCGAACGCCTGATGGAACTGCATTTGGCAAAGAAACTCGGCGTCAGCCGCACGCCGATTCGGGAAGCAATCCGCATGCTTGAACAGGAAGGCCTGGCGGTGACCGTGCCGCGTAAGGGTGCGCAGGTCGCGAAGATGTCGGAAAAGGACTTAAAAGACGTCCTTGAAATCCGCGACGCATTGGACGAACTTGCGGTAAAAAGCGCCTGTGGGAAGATGACCGAGGAGAATTTTGAGGCGCTTGCGGCGGCGGTGGCGGATTTTGAAACGGCGATCAAGGGCAAAGACGTCCGCGCCATCGTCGAGGCGGACGAAGCGTTCCACAATGTGATCTATCAGGCAGCGGACAACCCGCGGCTGATGACGATTGTTCTGAATCTAAAGGAGCAGATGTATCGTTACCGCTATGAATATATCAAGGACAACGCGGATTACGATACGCTGTTAAAGGAGCATCAAGCGATCATGGACGGCTTGAAGCGGCAGGACGAGGCATTTGTCCGGGATGTGATGCATACGCATCTTCAAAATCAGGTGGACGGCGTGCGGGAAGTGATCCGCAGACAGGGGCGCACGAAGTGACGCCGGTTGCAATCCACATCCGCACCGTATATCAAAGCGGCGGCGCAACGGAAGCGTCAGACCAGAAATACGCTGGAAAGCGTTTTGAAAAAGACGGGAATACGGTGCTTCGCTATGAGGAGATACTCTGCGAGGGGGAGCCGCCGGTGATGACGACGCTTTTCGTTTCGGAGCGGGACGTCCGACTGCACAGAAAAGGCAGCGTCGGCGGAGATATGGTATTTTGCGCCGGAGAGGTCTGCGAGTTTTTTTACCGGACGGGTTTTGGAAATCTTGCGATGCAGATAAAAACGGAGTCTGTCGATATACAAAAAAATGACAGCGATATACAAATCCGGCTGGTCTATACGCTCTATACCGATGGAGCCGAAGTCAGCAGGAATGAAATGATAATCGTGTGCCGCTGACACGGAAACGGACTTTTATCATGAGAACAAACGCTTCTATATGTGGGAGGTTAAGGCATTCTTGCCGTCGAACACTTAAGAAGCGTTTTTTCCAAGGGAAAAAAATGGTGAAAATTGATTTTCGTGTACCTCGAAAAAATCTCTTGCTTTTTTTCGAGACAAGCATTACAATAGACAAAGGTTTGCAGGCGTGGCGGAATTGGCAGACGCGCAGGCTTCAGGTGCCTGTGGTAGCAATATCGTGCGGGTTCAAGTCCCGCCGCCTG
>CAJOQZ010000175.1 GCA_905236585.1 uncultured Lachnospiraceae bacterium | reverse complement strand
TGTTTTCAAAATCAACAAAATCGATTTCGTAATGATCGCCATTACGAACGAGTTCGGAATTTACGACGGTTCTACCGTTATCCCGGATTGTCGCGGCAAAAGGATAGTACACCGGCTGCTGGATCATAACGGCATCGCCGACATGCGTAAAAGCGCGAATTGCCGTAGCGATTGCATAGACGACGCCAATGGCCGGCGTACACCAGGAAAAATCAATTGAAAAACCGTGACGCCTCTTATACCATAAAATTAGAGAAGCAAAATCTTCTTCGGACGGTTCGGTATATCCAAATACGCCATTTGAAATGCGCTCCCGTATCGGCTGTAATATTTCTTCCGGCAGGGCAAAATCCATATCCGCCACCCATAATGGAAGCAGGTCATCCCGCCCCATTCGCCGTAGAGCAGAATCGTATTTCAAACTGGAGGTTCCTTTTCTGTTGATTATCGTATCAAAATCGTAAGCCATTGTTTTTCTCCTACGTTCCTATTTTTTTACAGGGGAAACAATCGGGTGCAAAAGAGGGTAGAGTGCAAGTGCGATTCCCACGCCCACGATGCCCTGAAAAGCATTCGGTAGAGCAGCAACCGCTGCGGCACCGGGATTATACAGGAAACTTTCAAAAAGGAAATACCCAAAGACCATCCATATTTCCGCAAACGTTCCCATAACGGCAAGCAAAATTTGCCGGTGGCGCGCCCAGCCTTTATGAACGGCAAGCCGGTACAGCAGTCCCGCGAGGAAAGCAGTTGCGCCCTTGATGATGAACGTTGCCGGCACATAGACAAAATATCCGGCAAGCAGATCGGATAGTGCGCTGCCGATTCCAGCCGCGAACGCGCCATAGATCGGTCCCAACAGAAAGCCGGAAAGCAAGACCACTCCATCCCCCGGATGGATATAGCCGCCCGTTGCGGGAACCGGAATGCGGATTGCCATTGTCGAAACCGCAACCAGCGCCGTTAAAAGACCGGTTAACGTCAGCCGCTTGATTTTCTCATCTGTAATGTGTATCATAATAATCATCTCCTGTTCTTTTGTCGTATTGTACCACATATTTGGCAATATGGAATAAGAAAAAATCAATAATCGGTTATCGGGGCGGCCAGATGACACGATAAGCATCACGAAAGGAAAGTTCAAATCATATGGATTATGGGAAGATTGCCCTCGAAAAACATGAAAAGTGGCACGGGAAAATAGAAATAAAAACGCGTGCCGAGACGAATACCTCGGATGATTTAAGTATTGCATATACGCCGGGGGTTGCGGCGCCTTGTCTGGAAATCCAAAAGGACGTCAATAAATCGTTCCTTTATACCCGTCGTTGGAACACGGTCGCCGTAGTGACGGACGGAACCGCTGTTTTGGGACTCGGCGATATCGGTCCCGAAGCGGGGATGCCGGTTATGGAAGGTAAATGCGTACTTTTCAAGGCATTTGGCGACGTTGACGCGATTCCGCTTTGCATCCGAAGCAAGGATGTGGATACGATAGTGGATACGATCTGCCTGTTGTCCGGGTCGTTTGGCGGGATCAACCTCGAAGATATCGCAGCGCCAAGGTGCTTTGAGATTGAGCGCAAATTAAAAGAAAAATGCGACATAGTAGTATTCCACGACGACCAGCACGGAACGGCGATCGTGGTTGCGGCGGCGCTGCTTAACGCCTTAAAGGTTGTTGACAAAAAACCGGGAGATCTTCGTATTGCAATGAACGGCGCAGGCGCAGCGGGGATTGCGATTGCGGAACTTTTAATCCGCATGGGATTCGGAAATGTGATCCTCTGCGACCGGAAAGGCATGATCTGCGAGGGAGACGAAGGGCTTACATCCGGCAAGGAGGCAATTTCCCATATATCAAACTTACAGCATGAGCATGGAACGCTTGCGGATGCAATGAAGGGGGCGGACGTCTTTATCGGTGTTTCCGGTCCGCGCCTTGTGACAAAGGATATGGTTGCATCCATGAATGATGGAATTGTTTTTGCAATGGCGAACCCAGTTCCCGAAATCATGCCGGATGAAGCAAAAGAAGCCGGAGCGAAAGTCATCGGCACCGGACGTTCTGATTTTGCGAACCAGATCAATAACGTCCTTGTATTTCCCGGCGTATTCCGCGGGGCTCTTGACGTTCGCGCTACCGAGATCAATGAGGAAATGAAAATGGCGGCTGCACGCGCCATTGCCGGGATCGTTACGGAGAATGAACTGTCTGCGGATTACGTGATTCCCGAAGCGTTTGACCCAAGGGTAAAGGATGCCGTTGCATCTGCCGTTGCAAAGGCGGCAAGAAATAGCGGTGCGATCCGGGAAATTTGATAACCGGATAGGATATAGTTTTCTATGACAGAGGTATATCTATGTTTTTGATTGACGAAAAAATTGTAGCATCCGATGTAACACCGATGATGGAAACGGCGCTTATGGTCGTGATTGCCGTTGTTTTATCCTTTATTCTGATTCATTTGAACACCATATTATTCCGGCATTTGCAGTTGAAAAAGAAGTCCTTGCATCTAAGGTTCTTTGAAAGTGTGATCCGCTTTGTGGTTGTGATCTGCCTGTTCCTTTGGGCTTTTTCCAACACTCATATCGGCAATCAGTTGTACCGGATGGCTTTCGGAAGTACGGTCGTTCTTACCGGTGTACTCGGTCTTGCAGGACAGAATGTATTGCGGGATATTTTTGCCGGAATCATGCTTTCGATCACGCATCCGTTTGATATCGGCGACCGGCTGATTATTGACGGCGCGGAAAAACCATGCGTAGTGGAAGATATGACGTTACGGCATGTTGTTCTTAAAACCATGGACAACATCCGCTATATCATCCCCAACAGCGAAATCAATAATAAGGTGATTACGAACACCAGTTATAAGCAGAGGCTTCGCGGGACATATATTAAGATTCCGATCGCTTATACCGCGGATGTCCGCAAAGCGGTCGGTATTGTCAGAAACGTAGTTACGGAG
>CAJOQZ010000174.1 GCA_905236585.1 uncultured Lachnospiraceae bacterium | reverse complement strand
GTCGCTAATGTGGTATAACAGGCTCTGCGAGCCTGTTATCTCGTAGCGTCGCCAAATAAACACAAGTGTTTACTTGGCTCGTGCTTTCGTGGTATAATGAAACGCGAACAAACAACGGGGGGAAGGACGGCATCATGGAAAACAAAGCATCACGGGTTCTGATAGTAGATGACATGCCGATCAACCGCATGATCATTTCCTCGCTGCTCGCAACGAACGGCGTCCTGTCGGATCAGGCGGAAAGCGGCAGGGAATGCTTGGAAATGTGTGCCAAAAAGGACTACGACCTCATTCTTCTTGACCACCGGATGCCGGAAATGGACGGCGTCGATACCTTTATGCAGCTGAACGATATTTTCAGCCGGAAGGGCAGACACATCCCCGTCGTCTGCCATACCACCGACGAGGGACGCAAAAATATCAACCTATACAAGGCAGCGGGTTTTGCCGATGTCCTGATCAAACCGATTGAGCCGAAGCAGTTATCTGAAGTCATCATGACCTATCTTCCCGAAGAGGATAAGATCATGACGGCGGAAGAACTTTTGCCTGCGCTTATGGAAGAAAAGGAAACGGATGCCTCCGCTGAGCCTGTTGATGTCCGGGAAGAACTCGACAAACTGCCGTTATGGCTGAAAACCGTCCCACACATTGATCTTGTCGCCGGGATCACCAACTGCGAGACGGCGGCGGACTATGTAGACGCTCTGTACATCTTCCACTCCTCCATCATCGAAAAGGCGGGCGAAATCGAATACTATTTACAGAACGGCGACTGGACGATGTATAAACTCTGCGTCCACTCGCTCAAAAGCATGGCACGCCTCGTCGGCGCACGGATGCTGCATGAAAAAGCCGCTTCGCTTGAGGCGGCAGCGGGCGACAACGCCTTTGACGTAATCCAGCGGGATACTCCGAAACTTTTGACGCCGTATCTGAACTTTATCGACCTTTTGGCGCCGCTTTTGGAGGATGAGAACATTAAGCGCATCCTCAGCGAGAACGCCGCATCCGAGGAAAAGGCGGTATCGCTCTCCTCTGTGCGGGAGAATCACAGCCGCACCATCCTTTTCATACAGGCGAATCAGGGCATCGTGACAAAGGGCATTGAGAACAACCTGCGGGACGCGGACTTTTCCGTCATTTCGATTCCCGATGAGCCGGACATGATCATTACCTATCGCTTCGAAGCGGACATCGTAATCTATTTCCCGAACCTTGAGGATGATTCGTCCCACATCGGGCTTACAATGAACCTTCTCGGCGAAATCTGTCAGGACGACGCTAAGATCCTCTGCCTGATCGGAGACGTGACCGATCTTGAGACTGCGATGGCAGCCAGCGGAGCGCACCGCGTTTCCCGCACCTATCCGCGTCCGGTCAATATCCTTCATTTTATCCGGGATATGGATTATTTTGCAACGCTGCTCGAAGAATATCATCGGAAAAAGACCCTGTTCATCGTTGACGACGATCCCGATTACCTGTCCATCATTACGCACTGGCTGTCAACGGACTATCAGGTATCGTACTTCCACAGCGGCGACGAAATCATTGCCGGACTTTCGACCGCAACGCCCGACCTGATCCTCATGGACTATGATATGCCGAAAATGGACGGCTACGAACTTATGAGAAGCCTCCGCGCCAATCCGGCGACAAGCGAAATCCCCATCATTTTCCTTACAGGGAAAAATGACAGGGATCATGTGGTCCGCATCCTTGAATATAAGCCGGACGGCTACCTATTGAAAACCTCGCAGAAAGATAATATTCTCGACGCGATCGACCGCTTTTTCGCGGAAACCATGTTCCATAAAACGCTGTGAGCGCAGTCTATCCGAGTGCTTCTGCTACCGCTTTTAACAACTGCGCCTTACCCTCGGACTTTAATACCACGCCGTCCGGGTGCAGACGTTCCGTGATCTCGGCGGCAGCACCGTCATCTATCCCCGTCCGAAAGAGCACGGGAATGCTTTTTAAGGAGTCCTGCGCACGGATCGCCGCAAAGGTCGCGGAACCGTCCATCTGGGGCATCGCGTAATCAAGCAATATCAAATCCGGCTTCGTTCCCGCAAGGAAAGCAAGCGCTTCCTCTCCCGACGACGCCGTATCAACCTCGTAGCCGGCACGCTTCAACCAGCGCGCCGTCAGCAGCATCATATCCCCGTCATCATCAATCAATAATATCCTGCTCATCCTCTTCCTCCTGTAACAGACTTTCCAACGTCGTAAACAGCGCGTCCGGTTCGACCGGCTTGGACAGATGCGCATTCATTCCGGCATCCAGCGACAACTGAACGTCCTCGTCAAACGCGTTCGCAGTCAGCGCAACGATCGGGATGCTCTTCGCGTCCAAACGCTCCATCGCACGAATTTTCTCCGTCGCCGCAAGACCGGTCATCTTCGGCATCCGAATATCCATCAGGATCGCGTCATACTCCCCTTCGCCGCTCTCGTTAAACAGCGCAACCGCCTCCTCACCG
Organism: uncultured Lachnospiraceae bacterium; assembly: GCA_905236585.1. Taxonomy (GTDB): domain Bacteria; phylum Bacillota; class Clostridia; order Lachnospirales; family Lachnospiraceae; genus RGIG4930. The sequence continues at coordinate 14,260 of CAJOQZ010000174.1, read as the reverse complement.
TTTTTCACAAGGTCGATCTGGATGTCCTTCATCTTCAGTACCTGCTTCATGATCTGGGCGTTGATATCCATATCCTCCGCAAGAAGGATCTTCCGCCCTGCCAGGGAAACCTGCTTTACCGGCTTCCGATAGCGGTTCTTATTGTCACTTAATATCTCGGTGAGTTCCTGCCGAATGTTCCCGGCGAAAAGCGGCTTCGCAAGGAATGCGTCGACGCCTGCGTCGAGCGCCTTCTCCATGATCTCATCCCAGTTGTAGGTGGTGAGGATGATCGTAATATCGTCGTCCCCATAACGCTTGCGGATGGAGCGCGTTACGGCGATTCCGTCCGCTTCCGGCATCTTCCAGTCCATCAGGATGAGGCGGTACGGCGCGGCAAGGGATTTCTGCTTTTCGATCATGGTAAGCGCTTCTTTTCCGCTTAGCGCATGATCCGCCTCAATGCCGATCCGTCCGAGCACCATTTTCGCATGCTCACACGCGGTGATGTCGTCGTCCACAACGAGCGTCTTCATGCCGCTCACATCGACTTCCGGCGCGTCCTCCTGCCGGTTCTGGCAAATGCCGAGGGGAATCGTGACCGTAAAGGTTGAGCCCTTGCCCTTCTCCGATGCCACCTCGATCGTCCCGCACATCATATCGATGATGTTCTTCGTAATCGCCATGCCAAGTCCGGTACTGCCATACTTGTTGCTTGTGCCCTCCTCTTCCTGCGAAAACGGCTCAAAAAGCCGCGCAAGATATGACGCCTCCATGCCGACGCCGGTGTCCACGATCACAAATCGGATGCTTGCCCGTTCGTCGCCGCGCTCCTTTTCTTCCACTGTAAAGGTGACTTGTCCGGGTGCGGGCGTATATTTGACCGCATTTCCCAAAATGTTGATGATCGCCTGCTTGAGTTTCATGTCGTCGCCGATATAATATTCGTCGATATGTCCGCGGACGCCGCATTCGAAGGCAAGCCCCTTGTCCTCGCACTGTGACTCGGTCATGGTGTTGATCTCTTCGAGCATGCTTCCGAACGAAAATTCCGCGTTTTTCAGTTTCGCGTGTCCCGACTCGATTCGGCTCATGTCGAGGATGTCGTTGATCAGCGATAACAGATGCTTCGCGCTTGCGCCAATCTTTACCAACAGATCTTTGGTATCTTCGTCAAGGTCGGGCTTGCGCAAGGCGATGTTGTAAAGTCCGATGATCGCATTCATGGGCGTGCGGATCTCGTGGCTCATGTTGGATAAAAAGGCTGTCTTTGCCATATTCGCACGTTCCGCTTCTGCGAGCGCCCTTGCAAGCATTTTGCTTCTCTCCTCCTCCACGACCGCAAGGGAGGCGGTAGAAGCGCCTTCGTCAGACATTTCGTATTTTTCGATAATCCGTTTTAAGATGCCCTTCATCTGACGGTATTCATTTAACAAAATCGGCGTGTCACGCCGCAGGATCGTGTAATCCTTGCATTTTCCCGCTTGTTCGAGCGCCTTTGCTTTTTCAAAGATCGCCATGGCGCCGATGGCGCTCGATGTGCTCTTTAAGGAGTGGACATTCAGGATGAAAGCCTCAATGTCGTCGTCCGCAAGGTTCGTCTCCAGTTGATCCGCTTTCTCATCAACGGACATCTCATATGTTTCGAGCGCAAAAATGTAATCGTCCGCATCCCCGCAGTATTCAATACCCTTCTGCGCATCGAGCATTGGATAATCGAAGATGATCGCAGGCAGTTTGCCAAGTTCGTCATCCTCCTCTCCCGTCGTCTCTCCCGCCATAATGACGGAATCCGCAGGGAGATATTTTATCATCATGTGTTCCATTTCCTCGATGTTGACCGGCTTCGACAGATAATCGGTAAAGCCCGCTGCGATCATTTTTTCTTTGTCACCGGAAACGGCGCTTGCCGTCAGGGAAATGATGGGCGTTTTGTCAAATCTGTCCGGGTATCTGCGCCGGATCTCGGCGAGCGTCTCGATGCCGTTCATCTGCGGCATCCTGTAGTCGAGGAAGACAAGGTCATAATGCTCCTGTCCGAATTTCTCGATGCATTCTGCGCCGCTGGTGGCAACGTCAATGTGCATGCGCGTACGTTTTAACAGACCGGCGATCACTTGCAGGTTCATCGGCGTGTCGTCGACAACGAGAAGGCGCATGCCCGGTGCAATAAAAAGCGTCTGCCTACGCGCATTCCCGTTATTCTCATGCAAAAGCGCGTTCAGATCCAGTTCACCGACGGGCGTCGCGTCCGCGACCTTTTGAACAAGAGAAAAATAGAACCGCGAGCCCTCCTCGTACCTGCTTTCAACCTTGAGTTCGCTGCCCATCAACGCTAAGAGCTGCCTTGTGATGGAAAGTCCTAAGCCCGATCCCTCGATGCTCCGCGTCTTTTTTAAGTCAAGACGGTCAAACGGCTCAAAGAGTTTATCCATATCCTCTTTTCGGATGCCGATCCCCGTATCAGATACTGACACGTCAATGCGCACTGCGCCGTCCATGCTTTCGGCAAGTGACATTTCAAAGGCAACGCCGCCTTTTTCCGTATATTTGACCGCATTTGTCAGAAGATTCGTGATAATCTGTTTTACACGCACGACATCACCGACAAGGCTTGTGGGAAGCGCTGGATCGACGGCAATATGAAGGTTCAGCCCCTTCGCTTCCGAGCGGAAATGCACCAGATTGTAAAGATCCGCGACAACGGACGAAAGGGCATACTCCTCGCTGTCAATCTCCATCCGCCCCGTCTCGATCTTGGAAAAGTCAAGGATATCACTAATGATGCCGAGCAGGCTGACGCCTGCCTTTCGGATATTCTCCGAATAATCAATGATGGCGACTTCTTCCGTCTCCCGCTGAATCATTTCGTTCATGCCGAGAATGGCAGTGATGGGGGTACGGATCTCGTGGCTCATATTGGAAAGAAAAGCGCTTTTTGCAACATTCGCCTGTTCTGCTTTTTCCAACGCCTGTACAAGTTCCTTGGAACGCTCCATTTCCTCTGCGGCAAGTTTCGTGTCGGTAATGTCCCCGATGAAAACATAGTAGACATCGCCGTAGCCGGGCAGCGTCGCAAAATGCCCGTAATCATCCACCCAGCGAACCTGTCCGTCTTTTTTGATGATACGATAGACGACATAGTCCATATTGCGGCTGTTGGAGGAGTTGGCGATCTGATCGTCAATGGAGGTTTGGATGAGATCGTAGTCGTCGGGATGCACCATTCCGCGGAACGTATTTCCGACAAGCGCCCGGAACTCCTCGATATTCTCGCAGCCGAAGATGTCGCAGGTCGATTGATTGACGAACAAAAGTTCCGTGGTATCATCTGCGCGGTAAATAAAAAAACCTCCCGGCATCTGATCCGCCAGCCACTCAATAGCGGACATCCCTTCAAATGAGGGAATCAGGGAGGACATATCGTTACTGAAAATGCGGTTTCTTTCCATAATCGTTTCTCCGTGTGAATGGTAAAACTTCGTTCCATATATTACCATAAAAACCATCTTCCGACAATAGACGATGCAAAGGGTACACGGGCACACAGAAATCCGTTTTCATCCCATCCTGCCTTTAAGAACAAACGAATCTCCGTGTTCGTCGGCAAAAAACGCCTTAAACACGGAGATTGTTTTTTTCAACATAAAAGTTGATTTCCGCTTCATCCGCGGACGGCACATACTGCTGTTATCTGCTTCCGTGCCGCCGGGTAAAGCGCTAAAAATGCCGTTATCTGATGTCCTTCCCCATCAGCCTGTCATATACCATCTGAGCGCTTTCGTTATCTTGTTTGCCGATCACGTCCTTGCAGCCGATTGCCGCCAAAAGCAGGGACGCCTTCATGAACTGTACCGGATCTGTGCCGAAAGGACTGCATGCCTGCATCAACGTCTGCACGATATTCCAGCCGACGTAGGACGCCTGTTCGGAAAAGTCCTTAAAGCCATATGCCTTTCGGAAGAGTTCGGCATTGCTCATTTTGCCCATGAATTCTGCTTCCTGTTCTCGGAGGGTGGCCTCCTTCATAAGATGCCTGGTTCCGGTTTCATCTCTTAAGTTCTGGTCTTTTATGATCTTTTTGATGTTTTCTCCCCTGAGAGCCTGGATTTCCCTGCCAAGAGGTCCTTCGTCGGCAAAGTACTTATCCATGACCTTTTTGTCCCGGCATACCGATACAATAAAGCGGGCTGTATGCAAAGTTTCCGTAATGGCTGACTTGATCCCCCCAACGAAGACATTTGTAAATGCGGATATTCCGAAACTGCTTCCGGACATGACATTTACAAAGGTAGTGACAGTCTCCACGATATCTCTTGCATTGGCGCTCTTCGCTGCCTCTCCTGCCACCTCGTTCAATATCCATTCCTTATTCAGCTGGTTATCCTTTGTCACCATTTTTTGCGCACCGGTCTGTACCTTGGAAGCATTCGCCCTCTTCTCCTGGCTCTCTTTGCTTCCATAAGAGCCGTTCCGACGCCTTCCCTGCGATCGCCGCCCGGCACAAAAAGAGAGAGAACCGAAGCAACGCCTCCCCTCTTAAGTGCTGTAAGCGCGGAGCCTCCGTCATCTTCTATTCGGATTAAGCCATCGCTGTCATATGTCTTATAAAGCTTCATGTAATAATCCCTGCGCTATCTGCCCGGGGCTTTTGGGCAAATAAAAAATCGCTTCCATAATATGCGCAATAAAACTGCATATACAAAGACGATTCTACCATACATACTATCAAATTTCTATCACAAACCGGGTGCTGTTTTTGCGAATACAGGGTTCCGACAGCACGGCTAAGGAAAGTCCCGATAAGCAGAATACAAGCTGGATGATGATATTTAATTCTGTCCTCATAAGGTCGCTTTTGAAGCAGGATATCCTTTAAGCCCTGTCTTCGGATGACATCGTCATGCTAATCTAATCGCCAGCATCGTAATATCGTCAGACCTTCCTTTGCCGCCTGTATACTCTTCCACTTCTTTTTTCACCGCCGTAAGAATACCTGAAAGGCTCTTTTCTTTATGTTTATTTAATGCATTAAGCAGCCTGTCGTATCCAAACTCTATATCGTTATCGTCCATGGCTTCAATTACACCATCGGTACAGACAAAGACGGTGTCGCCGCTGCGCAGTTTCCATCTGTTGCTTTCATATTCCATATCCTCCATCGCGCCCAGTACCAAGCCGTGATTCTCCTCGCAAAGAAGGAATTGCCCTTCCGAGCATATGAAAGGGTCCAGGTGCCCGCCGTTCGCAGTTACCAACTCTCCTGTTGAAACGGTCAGTATTCCCAGCCATGTAGTGACAAACATGGACGCATCATTGTTTTCACAAAGAACATTATTTGCCTTTTCAAGAATACTAGCGGGATCATATATTTTTTCCGACATGGCAATGGAATTGATCCTTGTCTTAGCCATCATCATGAAAAGCGCCGCCGGTACGCCCTTGTCTGATACATCCGCAATGACAAGTGCAAGATGATCATCATCGATCATGAAATAATCATAGAAATCGCCGCCGACTTCATAGAATGCCTCCATGACCGCTAAAATTTCAAATTCCTTTCTGTCCGGGAAAGCAGGAAATACATTCGGGAGATTCTGCTGCTGAATGCTCTGTGCGATTGACAACTCCGTATTTTCTCTTTCCTGTTCTCTGGAAAGCGCTGTAAGTCTTTCCGTCAGCATCTTGACCAGATGCAGAATGATCGCCCCCACAATTCCCAAAACGATAAGATTGATAAACTCAATCTGCCATACGTTCCGCCAAATAGCCTTAAGATTTTCTGACCATTCAACTGACACCTGTATAAGCGCCAACACCTCATCGCCGTTTTTTACGGGAACGTAATAATTCGACACCATCTTCCTGTCTGCGAGAGAAAAGATGTCCTCAGGCTCCAACTGTTCCTGCCCGGTATCATATGCTTTTTTTGCATTAGGGCTGTCATTGATATCAAAGGAAATTCTCTTTCCCAGTCCATAAGCAGGTTCGTATTCCGTTTCACCCTCTTTCGCTTTTTTTGCATATTCCGGATCTGTTTCGAACACCACAAAAGCCTGTCCGTTTTCCTCAGGGATGATCATTCGGACGACAGCCCCAACTTCCATTCCAAAACGCATAAGATCCATATTGTAGTTTTTGCTTTCAGCAATATAATAATACTGCGCCGTTATTATCTGCTCATCATAAGAAATCCCGTCCAATAATTCAGGGGGCAGTTCATATGGCAAGACATACCCATAACGCTCGGCGATATCAAAACCCTTATGCAAGATATCGTCCCATGAAACCTTATCAACCTGCATCTCCGCGTAGTGCTCATGCCAAAAATTCAAAAACCAGGGATAACTTTCGTCAAATGCCTCCGCAAAATATATTATTTCCTCCAGCGAATAATCAACCGCCTCTTTTTGCCGTATCCGAAGCCCGTGCATGGAGCCATAGAAAATTGCGCACGCATTCATTATACCGGCGATTATGAACAAAACAAAAATTATGGTTCCCAGCCTGACAAGGTGCTGTCCTTTGTACTTCATACGGTGATCTCCCACATAAATCCCGATTCTTCCTTATGCGATTTCTCCCTTGGTGATCATTTCCCTTACAATGTCATCGCTTTCGAATCTGCCGCCGTTAAAACCACGGACGATACCCACGCCGTTGCATAAGGTAGAGGCAAGGAAACCATCGCATTTAGAAAGCACATATAAAGCGTAAAAATAATTCACCGTCGTGTCCTTCACCCTGTCGTCATACTCTTCCTGTCGATATGCCGCCTTTTCCAGATCGCTGATCGTCTGCCCCGGTGCAAATTCGGTAATTTTATACCTTTCCTGTGCAACTGTAATGACTTTGCCGGGAAAAGCATCCCGGATTGTCTGCAACGCCTCCGCATCCTCCGTAGCAAGAAAAATGCCGTCATAATGGTACTTTTCCATGCGCTGTTGAATGACGGGGATCATATCCTCCACTACCACCGGCACATAGGGAATATGAGCCGGCATGTTGCCGAATGCGATCGCGTAGTCCGTCCCCCGGAATAATACGCCCAGCATATGCCTGTCTGCCAAAACAGCCCCGGCATACTCATCCATTTCCCTGACAAACGTCGGGTTTAGCACATCATAACTGATCCTCGCCCTGCTAAACATATAGGTAAAAGTCCGAACCACAGCCATATAATTTACGATGTAAATGGTATTGGTTTCGTCAGAATCCGCCGGCGTCGTCTCAATATGGAAGTATTGCTGCAGCATTTCATCGCTAAACCTCGAACTTTCCGCCCGAAAGACCACTTTGATCCCGAGGTCATTGAAAAGGGTGGCGCATTTTACGCCGTATTGCAGCAAGGCCCCTATGCCCTCGGTCTTTTTTACAAAGATCTCGGCATATTTGATTTTTTCAAGAGGAAGATCCCCGCACAGCCACTGCAGCAAAAAAACCTCCTGAAACAGAAAAATGGAGATCATTCCCGTACGGTTCGCAAATAAGTTGATGGGCACCTTTCCTTCGCACACACGCATCTCGCTTCTATTGTCCGACGGCTCTTCTCCCATATGGAGCCTGTCATGATGCGGAAGGAACCAGTCTGCCCTTTCATCTAAAAAGAACACCTCTTTGTCCGTTAAGCGCAATACTAACCCCGCTAAAACAACCGTGTACTCATTTGCCTCTTCAAAAACGATATTTTCATATCGCCCCATTATGTCAAGGCGGATACGGGACGCATCATTTTCATCGTACAGAAAGTACGGCGGAAGCAGCATCTCACCGGCAAGCAGCGTCTTTTGTTCATGGTCGCTTCCGTCGGATATGAAATCGTCATTATTTTCATAAACCAGATCGTATTTCTCAGCCGCCCCGGTTACATGAAAACGCCTCTCGCCATTCAAGACCGCCCGCAACGCCTTGTGAAACACTTCGGCTGAATGGTTTATCGTCCTGTAGTTATTTTTGTCATCCCATTTTTCAATTCGCAACATACCGCCGTCTCCTTATCCTGTCCTTTGATTTTATCGCTGCGTCCGCAGATCCCCGCACTCCGCTTGAATCAGGAGCGGCCATATGCAAATTGCAAAGAATACCATGATCATCCGGGCTATAAAGTTCCCCCAATGCCCGCCGAACGCCGCGACAATCGTAGCGGGAGCGAACCATTCCTTCCATGCGAACAGAACCGCCGCACCGGCAACTGTCAGCATCGGGAGGTTTTTATCGCCGACAGGGATCTCATAATGCAGATAGTGCCTGTCGATATAACTGCCGATCAAAAACCCTATAAACGCGCCGCAAGCCTTGAAGGAATCATTCATCATCTTCTGCGGATCGACCAGCAGTTCTCCGTCTACATAGTCCATTGGATAGGGTTTTAACATGATATACGCCAGCGACAGGATTACTGCGGCAGCGCCCACAAGCGTAAGGATATCCAGCAGTTTTTCGTTCCCTTCCACCTTTTTTTGCACCGCCCCGACCGCCAGTATGATAATGACGGATTCACAGAAACCGACAACGACATCCTGCGGCGTATGCACGCCGAGGAAATTCCTTGAAAACCCCGTCAGAAGGATCAGAACCCCGCAGAGTGCGGCAAGCCACTTTCTTTTATCCTTCTGCCAGGCAAACGTGGTTCCGTATGTGACGGTCGCCACCATCGTATGCCCGCTCGGAAAGGAATAGCCCGTCGCCGCAACCTTGGAATCCCCGGCGGGCTCGATCAGGTCAGACCGTATCCATGGACGGTACGCGCATACGGTCAGTTTGATCAGTCCGTTTACCAGTTCGCCGATCCCCCATGACGTAATGAAGCGGTATCCCCATTTCTTATCCACGCCCCAGAAAATGACGAACGGAAGAAACGGCATGATGTCCACCGCAAATTTTGACAGAGCATTGAAAAACTCGTCAAACATGCCGCCCGTGGTGTTTCTTAACTCTTGCAACCAAAGTAGATATTGAATATCCATACGTATCCTCCTCCAGTGTTTCTTTAATGTTCTCTTCCGGCATTGACATATATTCTTATCATCAACTGCCGTGGTTCCTATTTTCGTTTCGCATCCGATCCGGCTGCTAAAACCCGCATCACAGCGGAAACCTCAATCATTATACCAAAAAGATGGATAAAAAACAGATTTGGGAAAATAATCAATTTTCACGCAGGCGGTATCCGCCCTTATTACACAGTTCACTTATCGGCAGATGCCGCAGGCGTAAAATGATACCCGACATTATTTACTTTTCCGATAGAAATATACTGATTCAATACCGCCGAAAAATCCGTCCCGCTTTCTGCATCCTCATTATATTCTCCTTTTACCATATATCGCAAGCCTCCCGCCTCCAGAGATTCTTTTTTGATATAACTATCTCGAAAAAAAGCACCGCGGGATGCCGCTCTTTCCCTAAGAATCCCTTTACAGCCGCCGATTGGGCAGTCGGGAAAATTCACGTTCCAAATCATGCCATCTCCAGGCGAAACGCGTATCAATTCCTCTAACACCTTGGAGATATATGCGTCGGATACCTCATGGCAGCCAGATGCCCCCTCTGACAAGGCAATCCCGATGCACCCTTGAAATGACGCTTCAAATGCAGCCCCTGCCGTCGCCGAATACTGGATGTCGGACGCGACATTATATCCGTAGTTGATCCCTGATAAAACAACATCCGGCTTGTCCGGCATTATCGCAAGCGCTCCGATCCGCACGCAGTCCGCGGGCGTCCCGGAACAGGAAAACGCGCTGATCCCCTCCATATGCGGATATGGAAAAACGTCGATCGCCTTATGCAAGGTGATGCAATGCGATGCCGCGCTTCTTTGTCCGTCCGGCGCAACAACCCACACATCTCCGAACTGCGCCGCCGCTTTTGCCAGCCTCATCAGCCCATCCGAAGCAATTCCGTCGTCATTTGTCAATAGTATTTTTAGCATTTAAGGATAAACTCCTTTCATTCCACGCCATGGACGCCCCTTTTATCCATTGGGAAGCAGCATCGCTATGATCGGAATAGAGGCAATAGAGAATAAATTTGACAAAAATATCCCCTTAGAAATAAAGGCGCCGTCGCCTCCGGATTCGTTCCTGATCATTGCGACATTCGCCGCGACCGGCATTCCCGTTGAAAGCACGATAACGCCAAGGAGGAGATGGTCGTCTATGAAGATTCTTCCTACTCCGAGGAAAAGCAGCGGAAATACGATAAGGCTAATGCATACAAAAATAATTGCGCTTTTATCTTCCAGGACATCCCGTATCGGCTGATTCGCAAGGGATGAGCCGATTACCAGCATTGCCAGCGGCGTTGTAATGTTGCCGATCGCGGCGACGCTGTCGCCAAGAACCGGCGGAAGGCCTGCATTCAGCAGATATAATACAACCGCCGCCAGCGCCGATACCGTTCCGGGGTTAATGAGTTTTCTCCAGTTAAGCGTTTGCTCACCGCCCGCAAGCAGCAATAGTCCGTAGGAAAAGATCGAAATATTAAAAACAGCCATGAAAACCGTCAAATACAGGATCGCCTTCTGTCCAAGCACGGCATTGACGATCGGAAGCCCCATAAAGCCGATATTCGAATACACCAGCATCGCCTCGTACTCCGAAGCCTGATCTTTTTTAATTTTAATAAGCCGTATCACTGCCTTTGACAATATCGGCAAAATAACATAATACCCGACGGCAACAAGGAAAATCTCCGCCAGAATCTTATTATCTTCCAGCCGTTCACATGTCGTAACGCTTACAATAATTAACGCCGGACACGTCACGTTGACAACAAGCCGCGAAAGCCACGTTTCTGATTCTTTTCCCATGATACCGGCTTTGTTCGCAATAAATCCGGCAAGCATCATGAAAAACAAAATCCCCATCTGTGAAAGCACAAGAACTATATCCATTTATATCTCCCATCCCGCGTTGTCAGCATCCGATTTCCCGCCCGACTCGACGCGCACCGCATCGTCCGCCGCGATATCAATCTCTGCGGAAAAGCCTCGCAGCGCGTCAAAGGGCTGGAATATCTTCGCACGCTTTGCTCTGTCCATCCTCGGATGCCGCAGAGAAAACGCATCCCCGTCATGCTCCGGTCGCCCGGCAGCCATCAGTTTTTCAAACATCTCGCGATCCATCCTATGCCCGATGCCCTCCGATCTGTGCATTTCTTTCTCTCGTAGTCGCTCCATCGAGATAACTCGTGCCTTTAAGCAGCGCATTCGCGCCGAATCGGTTCCGAATCTCGTAGGTCGCCTGCTGCAGCCGCTCTTCCCGCTCCTCCTGCGCATAATCCGTAAAAAGATCCATCTGATAGACATGATCGTCCGCCTTGATGTTGTTCGCCGACACGCCGATTTTACGAATATAGAGGCTGCAGTCTATCCTTTTCTCAAAAGATTCCACCATCGCGTCCGTAATCACTTTCGCGTTTGACGTCCGCTTTTCAAGGCGCACCGTCGCCCCCGCGTGCTTCGGAAGAAGCCTGCCGTAGAAATCCGTGACGACTTCTCCGGTATACGCCCCGCTTTCCAAGGATTTCCGGTCGAACAGAATCCAGTAGGAATAGTGATCCGATACGACCTCGCGCTTTTTCATGTCAAAGGCAAGCGCGTCTGTCATTTCCCTGAAGACGATAAGCGCCTCATGATAGGCGTATGCCCGCGGCAGAACCTGTCCCACAGACAAAGAATTTGCCTCCGGCTTAAAACTTTTGATGTCCTGTATGGTGCAGCCTTCTATCCCCCATGCATGATCGATCAGTATTTCGGCGTTGACGCCGAATATCTTGTATAACTGTTCCTCGTCCGCAAGGCTCCTTGCCGCGACGTCTCCCATTGTAAACATATGGTTCTCCGCCAGCCGCCTCTGTGTGCCCCGCGACACCTGCCAAAAATCGGTAATGGGCGTATGATCCCAAAGCCCTCTGCAGTATTCGTATTCGTCAAGTTCCGCTATCCGCACGCCGTCCTTGTCCGCCGGTGATTTTTTTGCCACGATATCCATTGCAATCTTTGCCAGATACAGGTTGGTTCCTATGCCAACTGTCGCGGTAATGCCGGTCATGCGCAAAACATCCCGAATCATGGTCATCGCAAGCGTATGCGCCGGCGATGTGCTTCGACCATCCCCGTAAAAATGCAGATACGGCGTCGCGTCGATAAAACATTCGTCTATGGAATAGACGTGGATGTCCTCCGACGAAACGTATTTTAAGTAGATGCGGTATATCTCCGCCGATATCCGTATGTACTCCGCCATACGCGGCACCGCGATGATATAGTCGACCTTCCTGCCCGTCCTCCGCTCGTGCTGCTCTATAATGCGCTTCGCTTCGAACAGCCGGGGGCGTCCCGGAACTCCGATCGCTTTTAAGGCAGGAGAAACCGCCAGAACAATCGTCTGGTCGGTGCGCGACGCATCCGCAACAAGAAGATTCGCCGAAAGCGGATCAAGCCCCCGATATACGCATTCCACGGATGCGTAGTATGATTTTAGGTCAATGGCGATGTATTGGCTTTCCATACAATGAGCATACCACAAACTTACGTTCGATTGCAATAGAAAAACATAATCCCGGACGGAAATCAACTTTATATGTTGAGAACAAACATCCTCCGTGTTCGACGGCAAGAACGCCTTAACCTCACACGGATATTTGTTTGTTCCCAAGGCAAGATTGGATGAAAATTGATCCTGATGTTTGCAGCAGTCCCCGTTGCCCTATCGCCGAATCAGTATCACCGCCGCGTCATTGACATTCGTTCCCGTCGCGCCCGTCATGATAAGACCGCCCGTTTTTTCAAGCAATGGATATGCATCATTATCCGCCAGCGCCGCCTCCGCTTCCGCGACCGTCACCGTATGTTTCGTTATGGATGATGAAGCCGCCCCGCCGACCGAATCACCGTTCGTTACACCGCCCTTATCGGAACTAACCGTTTGTCCATCCGCGTAGCCGCCCGCCGCATCGGTCGGACCATCCGTTCCGTCGCTGCCAAAAGAAAAGACTGCCGTCTGGTCAAGCCCCGCAATGCCGACCGCAGCAGCAAGCGCAATCTCCTGATTCCGCCCGCCTTTCCCTTTTCCCGTCAAATGCACAACCGTCTCGCCGCCCGCAATATATGCCTGTGAAATGGGCGCATTCTGATGGGATCTTGCAATAGCGCTTAAGAAGCGCCCCGCTTCCCTCGCCTCGCAGTCCATGCAGTCCGTTAAAATCATTGGTTCATAACCGAGTTCCGCTGCCGCATCCGCCGCCGCCTTTGCCAACTCGCGAACACTTCCGTTGATATACGTTTCAACATTGTCGAGCATCTTCGGGGTTTCCTCTGATAACAGCCTCTCCATGTCACCCGTCAAGGTCAGATGATATTTTTGTGCAATCTCTTTTGCCTCTTCTGCCGTTGAACGGTCGGGATACGCCGGACCTGATGCAATCATATCCAATGGATCTCCTATGATATCGGAAAGCACGATGGACAAGACCTTTGCCGGGGCACAGGCAAGGGCGAACCTCCCGCCCTTTACCGCTGACATCCGTTTTCTTATGGTATTCATTTCCTTGATATCTGCACCGCTTCCAAGAAGTTCCTCTGTAAGCCTCTTAAGTTCTTCCGGTTTGATCAGCGGTTTTTCAAACAACGCCGAACCGCCGCCAGATAACAGAAAAAGCACGGTATCCTTTTCGGTAAGATCAGCCACAACATCAAGCGCCGCCTGCGTCCCCCTAAAGGAGTTTGCATCCGGCACGGGATGACCGGCTTCGTATAATTGAAAGTCCGCAACATCTCCTTTGATATGGTCGTATTTGGTTACGACCACGCCAGCGTCGATACGGCTCCCCAGCAGTTCATGCGCCGCCTTTGCCATCTGCCAAGCCGCCTTTCCAGCCGCTACAAGGACAACTCTTCCATCTCCGAAATCCCGCCCTTCCAGGGTGCGCTTGACCGCCGCATCGGGCATTACCGCCGCGATAGACTTTTCTATGATGCGATCCGCATCTGTGCGCAATTCCTCTCTCGTAACCGCCATACGAATATATCTCCTTTCTGTCGAAAACATTATAACATATTATCACGCCCCCTGCGCAAACCGTTAGCAGCGTTGTTCTTCCTCGTCGTTTTGTGGTATAACAGCCGCAGCGCGACTGTTATCGCATACGGTCGTCGAATACAAATAAATTTGCATTCTCCTCGTCGTTTTGTGGTATAACAAGCGTTTCACGCTTGTTATCGCATGCCGTCGTCAAATCCACATAAATGTGGATTTTCCTCGTGGCTTTGTGGTAT
>CAJOQZ010000173.1 GCA_905236585.1 uncultured Lachnospiraceae bacterium | reverse complement strand
TTTTTGTCAAGGAAGCCGATCTGCCGATCTTAAAAGATTTGGACAAGGACGGAAAACTTTTCGACGCGCCGCATTTCGAGCATGACTATCCGCATTGCTGGCGGTGCGAGACGCCGCTGATCTATTACGCGAGGGAGTCGTGGTTCATTAAGATGACGGCGGTGCGCGACGATCTGATCAAGAACAACAACACGGTCAACTGGATACCGGAGTCCATCGGAAAGGGGCGCTTCGGCGACTGGCTGGAGAACATTCAGGACTGGGGAATATCAAGGAACCGCTACTGGGGCACGCCGCTTAATATTTGGGAGTGCGCGGAATGCGGCAGGCAGATTTCCGTCGGAAGCCGCGAGGAACTTGGCAGAATGAGCGGCAAAGGCGAAGCGGCGACGGTGGAACTGCACCGTCCGTATATCGACGAGATCACGATTCCCTGCCCGGACTGCGGTAAGGATATGCACCGCGTGCCGGAGGTCATCGACTGCTGGTTCGATTCGGGCGCGATGCCATTTGCGCAGTACCACTATCCGTTTGAGAACAAGGATTTGTTTGAAAAACGTTTTCCCGCGCAGTTCATCTCCGAGGCGGTCGACCAGACGCGGGGGTGGTTCTATTCGTTAATGGCGGAGTCGACGCTTTTGTTTAACAAAGCGCCGTATGAGAACGTCATCGTACTTGGGCATGTACAGGACGAAAAAGGGCAGAAGATGTCCAAGTCCAAGGGCAACGCGGTTGATCCGTTCGAGGCACTGCAGAAATACGGTGCGGACGCCATCCGTTGGTATTTTTACATCAACTCCGCGCCTTGGCTTCCGAACCGTTTCCACGGGGACGCCGTTGTAGAGGGACAGCGGAAGTTCATGGGGACGCTGTGGAATACGTACGCGTTCTTCGTCCTTTACGCAAATATCGACGATTTTGACGCGACGGAGCATACGCTTTCCTATGATACGTGTTCCGTTATGGATAAGTGGATTTTATCGCGCCTGTATTCCACCATCCGCGAAGTGGACGATGATCTGGGCAATTACCGGATTCCTGAGGCGGCTCGTGCGCTGCAGGGATTCGTCGAGGATTTGTCCAACTGGTATGTCCGCAGGAGCCGTGAGCGCTTCTGGGCGAAGGGCATGGAAACCGACAAGGTCAACGCATACATGACGCTTTATACCGCGCTTGTGGAGATTGCGAAAGCGTCCGCGCCCATGATCCCGTTTATGGCGGAAGAAATCTATTTGAATCTGGTAAAAAGCATTGATAAGGACGCGCCGGAGAGCATTCATTTGTGCGACTTCCCGACGGTGAACGAGGCGTGGATCGATGAAACGCTCGAAGCCGACATGAAGGAACTCCTTAAAGTCGTCGTATTCGGGCGCGCCTGCCGCAACGCGGTGAACATCAAGAACCGCCAGCCCATCGGACAGATGTATTACAAGGCAAAGGAGGAATTGGCGGATTACTATGTCGGCATCATTGCGGATGAACTGAATGTGAAAAAAGTAACGTTTTCCGATGATCTGTCCGCATATACGACCTATGAATTTAAGCCGAATCTGCCGACGGTCGGACCGAAATACGGCAAGTTCTTAAAAGGCATCCAAGGGGCGTTGAAAGAAATCGACGGCAACGCGGCGAAGGCGAGGCTCGAGGCAGAGGGAGCGCTTACACTGTCTAAGGTGGACGATTCGATCCGCCTTTTAGAAGAGGATCTGCTGATTACAAGGATGTCCAAAGACGGCTACGTCACCGACGGCGACAACGAGGCGACCGTCGTGTTAGATACGAACCTTACGGAAGAACTGATCGAGGAAGGGTTTGTCCGCGAAATCATTTCCAAGGTGCAGACCATGCGCAAGGAAGCGGATTTTGAAGTGACCGACCACATTACGGTGGGTTACGACGGAACAGATAAACTCAATGCAATTTTTGCAAGGAACCAAGAAATGATCGCAAAAGAGGTGTTAGCCGAGGCGGTCAGCAATACCACGGAAGGGGGCGGTTACAATAAATCTTGGAACATTAATGGGGAGAAAGTCACCCTCACAGTTAAGCGGCAGTAACATCAGTTTCGGAGGAGAGTCGCTACAAGGTAAGGAGGAGCATATGCCTACACAGCATGGCGATCTGGGAATCCCGGAGAGTTATATGGCATTGGAAAAGCGGATCAAGCATAACGTGCGGCGGCTGTACCGGAAGGATTTCGCGGAGGCGAACAGCCAGGAGATCTTTCAGGCGCTGTCGCTGGTCGTAAAAGACGTCGTTATCGACGACTGGCTGAAGACCCAGCGGGCGATCCATGACCAGAAGCCGAAGATCGTCTACTATATGTCCATGGAGTTTTTGATGGGGCGTGCGCTCGGCAATATTCTTCTGAATCTTTGCCGCTATGACAATGTAAAAAAAGCCCTTGACGAAATGGGGATCGACATCAACGCGATTGAGGACGAGGAGCCGGACCCGGCGCTTGGTAACGGCGGTCTGGGACGTCTTGCCGCCTGCTTTTTGGATTCGCTTTCGACCTTGGGCTATGCGGCGTATGGCTGCGGCATCCGTTACCGCTACGGCATGTTCAAGCAGAAGATTACGAACGGTTTTCAGAGAGAAGTGCCGGACGACTGGCTGCGGCACGGCTATCCGTTTGAGTTGAAGCGACCGGAATATACCTATGAAGTTAAGTTCGGCGGCTATGTCCGTTTTGAAAACGATCCATCGGGCAAGATGCATGTATTCCATGAGGGGTATTCGTCGGTTCTTGCGGTACCGTATGATATGCCGATCGTCGGCTACAACAACAATGTGGTCAATACCCTGATCACCTGGGACGCGCAGCCGATGTCCGAGTTTTCCTTAGATTCCTTCGACCGCGGCGATTACGCGAAAGCAGTGGAAGATGAGAACTTGGCGCGGAACTTAGTCGAGGTCCTGTATCCGAACGACAACCATATTTCGGGGAAGGAACTGCGCTTAAAGCAGCAGTACTTCTTCGTGTCGGCGTCCCTGCAGAGGGCGCTGCAGCGGCATAAAAAAGAGTTCGGCGACCTTCGGAGCCTGCCGCAGCAGGTGGTCTTCCAGATGAACGACACGCATCCGACGCTGACCGTCGCGGAATTGATGCGCCTGTTGATGGATGAGGAAGGCTTCGGCTGGGATGATGCGTGGGAGATTACGACGCGCTCGGTTGCCTATACGAACCATACGATCATGTCGGAGGCGTTGGAGAAATGGCCGATTGAGATATTCTCCCGGCTTCTGCCGCGTATCTACAACATCGTTGAGGAGATCAACCGCCGCTTCTGCTTGGATATTGAGCGGGAGTTCCCCCATGACGAGGGGAAAAAGGCGCGGATGGCGATCATCTACGACGGACAGGTCAAGATGGCGCATCTTGCGATCGCGGCATCCTATTCAGTCAATGGCGTTGCGCGTCTCCACACGGAGATTTTGAAGAAGGAATCCTTGAAGGACTTCTATGACATGTATCCGAAGAAGTTCAACAACAAGACGAACGGCATCACGCAGCGGCGGTTCCTTCTGCACGGCAACCCGCTTCTTGCGGCGTGGGTGACGGATCATATCGGCTCGGAGTGGATTACCGACTTATCCCAGATGAAGAAGATGGCGCTCTATGCGGATGATGAAAAAGCGCAGTTGGAGTTCATGAACATAAAATATAAAAACAAGATTAGATTAGCGGAGTACATCCAGAAGCACAACGGCATTGCGGTGAACCCGCGTTCCATCTTCGACGTACAGGTGAAGCGGCTCCATGAGTACAAGCGGCAGCTCTTGAACATCCTGCATGTGATGTACTTGTACAACCAGATCAAGGAACACCCGGAGATCGATTTCTATCCGCGGACGTTCATTTTCGGTGCGAAAGCGGCGGCAGGCTATGAGATTGCGAAATTAACTATAAAGTTAATAAATAATGTCGCGGTGGTCATCAACAACGACTACTCGATCGAAGGCAAGATCAAGGTGGTCTTCATCGAGGATTATAAGGTGTCCAACGCGGAACTGATCTTCGCGGCGGCGGATGTGTCCGAGCAGATTTCAACGGCGTCGAAGGAGGCAAGCGGAACGTCGAACATGAAGTTCATGTTAAATGGCGCTTTAACGCTTGGGACGATGGACGGAGCGAACGTCGAGATGGTGGAAGAGATGGGCGAGGAGAACGCCTTTATCTTCGGCATGAGCGCAGATGAGGTCATCGAACATGAGCACAACCGGGATTACAACCCGATGGATATCTTCAACAGCGACCCGGATATCCGAAAAGTCCTGATGCAGCTGATCAACGGATTCTACAGCCCGGACGATACGGAACTGTTCCGCAAGATCTACAATTCGCTTTTGAATACGGAGTCGACGCAGTATGCGGATACCTACTTTACGCTTTTGGATTTCCGCGCTTATGCCGAGGCGCAGCACCGCGTCGAAGAGGCGTACCGCGACGAGCCGGGCTGGGCGAAGAAGGCGCTTCTGAATGTTGCGAACGTCGGCAAGTTCTCGTCAGACCGGACGATTCAGGAATACGTGGACGACATTTGGCACTTAAATAAAATTACGGTTGAATAAAATGGCAGATCATACCAAAGACAACGGATACGAGGAACTTTGCTACGTCTGCCACCGGGGCGAGAGCGATGCCGGACCGATGATTGAGATCCCGGGCGGCATCTGCATCTGCCACGACTGCATGCAGAAGACGTTCGACTCGCTCGGTTCCTTAGGGATTACGGCGCCGACTATGCACAGTACGGCGCATCCGATGCCTCCGAAGAAGTCGAAGGATGAAAATCAGGCGGAAGCCTTAAGCGGCGACGTGGAAGATGCAGCCGATGCGTCCGGCGGGAAGAAAAACGGGCTTGACAATATCGATCTGGAGCATATGGGATTCCCGAATATCAGCATGATCAATTTGGCGGATATCGGAAGCATGTTTCCGGGATTCGGCTCGGGTCCTACGCGGGTCAAGAAGAAAAAGCCGGAAAAAAGCACCGAGGAGCCGCCCGCGATCGATATCAAAAACATTCCGCCGCCGCATGAGATCAAGGCGCTCCTGGATGAGTACGTGGTCGGGCAGGAACACGCGAAAAAGGTCGTGTCGGTTGCCGTTTACAACCACTACAAACGGGTGACGAGCGCGGACAATCTCTTGGAAAACGAAGACGGCGTGGAGATCGAAAAGTCCAATATGCTTATGATCGGTCCGACGGGCTGCGGGAAGACGTATCTGGTGCGGACGCTGGCGCGGCTTTTGGACGTGCCGCTTGCGATTACGGACGCGACGTCGTTGACCGAAGCGGGTTATATCGGCGACGATATTGAAAGCGTGGTGTCCAAACTGCTTGCTGCGGCGGACAACGACGTCGACCGGGCGGAGCGCGGGATCATCTTTATCGACGAGATTGACAAGTTGGCGAAGAAGCGCAACGCCCACCAGCGGGACGTAAGCGGCGAATCCGTCCAGCAGGGGATGCTCAAACTTTTAGAGGGGGCGGAAGTGGAAGTGCCGGTCGGCGCGTCTTCGAAAAACGCCATGGTGCCGATGACCTTCGTGGATACGAGCAACATCCTCTTCATCTGCGGCGGCGCGTTTCCGGAACTTGACGATATTATTAAAGAGCGCCTTAACAAAGCGTCTTCCATGGGGTTTGTCGCGGACTTAAAGGACAAGTACGACAACGAGAAGAATATTTTGGAGAAGGTCGAGGCGGAGGACATCCGCAAGTTCGGCATGATACCGGAGTTTATCGGACGTATGCCGGTGATCTTTTCATTGGAAGCGCTTGACACCGAGATGCTCGTTAAAGTGTTGAAAGAGCCGAAGAACGCCATCACCAGGCAGTATCGGAAACTTTTGCAGTTCGACGAGGTGGATCTGCAGTTCGAGGACGGGGCGCTTGCGTTGATTGCCGAAAAAGCGAAAGAGAAGAAATTGGGTGCGAGGGGCCTGCGGTCGATCATTGAGGAGTATATGCTCGACATCATGTATGAGATCCCGAAAGATCCCAATATCGGAACCGTCGTGATCACCGAGGATTATATCGCCAAAAAAGGCGGTCCGCGGATCATCATGCGGACGGGCACTGTACCGAAAATCACGAAAAAGGCGGCAGGAGGCGCATAAAGCGTCAGCGTTACGGAAATCGGATCTGTTTCGTTTTTTGCTGCCGGGATTTTTTATTTATGCATCCATTTTGTAAAAGGTGTCTGGAAATCGTCCCCCCTTAAAGGGGGTGAAAGCCTTATTTTACGCGGTTTCCGACACTTTTTGCTTTACTTTTTTTTCATGTTATGGTAAAGTTCATTTATGCTGTTTTTCAAGTTCTATTATAGGAGTGGCAACTAAAAAATAATTTATAAGGAGCAGGCTGACAATGAAGGGTACAGTGAAATGGTTCAATAACCAGAAGGGCTATGGCTTTATTTCCGACGAAGAGGGCAAGGACATATTTGTTCATTATTCCGGGCTGAATATGGAAGGCTTTAAGACGCTCGAGGAAGGCGCAGCGGTGGAATATGACATAGCGGACGGCGAAAAGGGTCCGCAGGCGGTGAATGTCACCGTGGTGAAATGATATAGTTCGATTGGATGACATGGATTGCGACGGCACACTTTACGGTGTGCCGTTTCTTGTGTTATAATTATGAACCATGAGACGAAAGTTTATATTTACGATATTGCTTTGCGGAGGGCTGCTTTCGGCGTGCGCCTCATTGGATGAGGCGAAGGAGGCGTTTTCGGAGACGCTTGATACGGCATCCGGCGTGGTGCGGGATACGTTTGATACGGCATCCGGCGTGATGCAGGACACCATTGATTCCGTGACGCTTCCCGAGCCGAAGGATGTGACAAGCATCTCGACGGATCGCTACGTCTACCGGCTTTTGGACGAAGAAGCGAAGACCTGCTACGATCAGGTCTTGGACTGCATCCTTTCCCATGAGGAGGATGTGACGCTTTCCACGACGAACAAGGATGTGATCGATGAGGCGTTCGAGGCGATTTTCGCGGACTACGGCGGGCTGTTCTGGGTGGACGGCTACGCCTACAAGACCTACCGCAGAGGGGACGACGTCGTCGGCATCACGTTCTCTCCCAAATATACGATGACAAAAGAGGAGCGGGACATCTGCCAGACCCGCGTGGATGAGGTCGTGGAGACATGGCTTTCGGAAGTTCCGGCGGACGCGGATGATTACGCCAAGTCGAAGTTCGTCTTTGAGACGCTGATTGAGCGGGTGGACTACGATACGTCCGCCGAGAACAATCAGAACATTTTAAGCGTGTTCTTAGGCGGCGCGACGGTCTGCCGCGGATATGCCAGCGCAACGTCGTATCTGCTGGATATTTTAGGGGTGCCGTCTACGATTGTTTCCGGTCATGCGAACAACGAAGCGCATGCGTGGAACCTCGTTCAGTTAGACGGGGAATACTACTTCTTGGATACGACATGGGGCAACAGCCGCTATACCGACGCCGCCGCCACGACGGTGAAGCACGTCAATTACGCGTATCTGAACGTGACGTCGGAGGAACTTTCTTCAAACCATACGATAGAGTCGACGTTTTTTGTGCCGGACTGCACGGCGACGGCGGACAACTACTATTATCACGAGGGACTGTATTTCGAAGCCTTCGACATACCGGCGATCGGGGGCATTTTTTCCGAGGGGTATTACGGGGGCGCGGACGCATCATCTGTGAAAATGGCGAACAGTTCCCTTTATGCGCAGATGAAGGAGTATTTTATCACGGAAGGGCACATTACGGATTACTGTAATGGCCTGAAAAGCGTGACGTATTTGGAGAGCGAAGAAACCTGCGTTCTTTCGATTGAATGGTAGAGATAATAAGGAACAAATAAAAGAGACACGACGGGGAGGCATAGGAAAATGTACAAGGTCATTTTGGATTCGAGCGGAGAACTGACGGAGGAGATGAAGGCGGACGGGCATTTTGTCAACGTGCCGATGACACTCAATGTCAACGGCTATACGGTCGTCGACGACGATACCTTCGATCAGGCGGATTTTTTGCGGAGGGTCAGGGAAAGCCCGACGGCGCCGCAGTCGTCCTGTCCTGCGCCGGGATTGTACTTAGAGCAGATGGAAAGCGAAGAGGAAAACGTCTATGTCGTGACGATTTCGGGGCAGTTGTCCGGTTCATACAACAGCGCGGTCGTAGCAAAGGGAATGTACGAAGACGAGAACGCGGATTCCAAAAAGAAAATCCATGTCTTTGACGGGAAGACGACGGCGGTCGGCGAGACGCTGATCGCGATGAAGATCGCTGCTTGTGAAAAGGCGGGCATGGCATTTGAGGAGGTCGTTTCCGCCGTGGAAAAATACATCGGCGAGCAGCATACGTTTTTCGTCTTAGAGACGTTGGAAGTGCTGCGGAAAGCGGGGCGGCTGTCCGCATTAAAAGAGCGCATCGCGCATACGTTTCATATCAAGCCGGTCATGGGCTCTACCGACGAGGGGAATATCCAGCAGTTGGCGCAGGTGAGGGGCATGAATAAGGCGATTGCGAAGATGGCGGACTGCATGATCGCTGTGACGAAGAACTGCTCGCAAAAAGTTCTTGGGATCTCCCACTGCAACTGCATCGAGCGGGCGATGCAGTTAAAAGCCGAAGTGGAGAAGCGGGCGAATTTCAAGGACATCCTTGTCATGGACACCCACGCGCTTAACACGACATATGCGTGCGACGGCGGGCTTATCATGGTAGTATAGATGAACGGACAGTCAAGGCAGCAGGCACTTGATGTCTTAGGGCTGCCCGACAGGGCGTCCAAGGACGAGATCAAGCAGGCTTTTCATAAATTAGCAAGCGCGTACCACCCGGATGTGAACGACGCGCCGGATGCGACGGAGTATTATTTATGCATCCAAAGCGCCTATGAGTATCTGATGTCGCTTCCAGAGGAGAGCGTGACGTATTACGGGAATGTGGCGGTCGGCGAGCCGCAGATGCACTATCACGGGAATGTAGCGGTGGGTGCGCCCCAGCCGGATGCCGGATACGCGGGGCAAGCCGCGCCCTATACCGTCAGCGGGAACAGCCGGATCATCGGAAGCAGAGAGACGCTTTCTTTGGCGGCGACCCGGCGGGCCTTCAAAGAAGAACACCGCAGACAGGAAGTCCGTTTAAAACACCGGGAAGAACAGCGGAAAAAAGAAGAGCAGGAACGGTTCGAGCAGGAGAGAAGAGAGCGGATATTCGAAGAGGCAATGGCGCGGATTCACGCGATCCGTGCGGCGGAGATTACGGCGAGCATCATAGAAGACGTACTGAAAAACGGAAACGGCGGCATAAAAAAATAAGGGTTGACAAATATGAGACTATACAATATAATTGCATACAACTTAATTGTTTTGACCGGATGATTTAGAAACATATGGATTATTTTTTATAAAAGAAGGAGAAAACATTATGCCGAGTATTTATGATTACAGCGTACCAAAACGGGATGGAAGCGAGTTTTCGCTCGCAGAGAACAAAGGGAAAGTGATGATCATCGTCAACACCGCCACGGGCTGTGGATTCACGCCGCAGTACGAGCCGCTTGAGAAGATGTATGAGGCGTATCACGACAAAGGCTTGGAGATTATCGACATTCCGTGCAATCAGTTCGCGGGACAGGCGCCCGAGAGCGACGAGGAGATTCATGAGTTCTGCACGTTGAAGTACAACACGCAGTTCGAGCAGATGAAGAAATCCGATATTAACGGGGAGAACGCCCTTCCGGTGTATGGATACTTAAAAAGCCAGAAAGGCTTTGAAGGGTTCGGCAAGGGACCAAAAGCGATGGCGATGGGCGTTATGTTGAAGAAGATCGACAAAGATTATTTGAACAACCCGGAAATTAAATGGAACTTTACGAAATTTGTCATCGACCGTGAGGGAAATGTGGTCGCCCGCTTCGAGCCGACGGCGGATATGAAGGAAGTGGAAGACTGCGTAGCCGGTCTGCTGTAACCTGCGGCGGGAGGATTTTGACGACCAGGATAGGTGGCATCCTTAGATACTTGATATAGATGACGATTTGCGGATAAAGCACAAAAAAAATTGTGTTTTATCCGTTTTTTTATCCATAAATTAAATTTTTTGGGAACAAACAATCTCCGCGTGAGGTTAAGACATTATTGCCGTCGAACGCGGATATTTGTTTGTTCCAAAGACAGATTTTCGTGATTTATGTCGATTTTTTATTGACGAAATGTTATCTTATATGATACTATTATATCGTGTTTTGTTTTTATAAGGGGGAAACGAGCATGGGAGTGATAAGTTTTTTCAAAGCGAAAAAGAAAGAAGGGATACGAATGGACGCTAAGGCATGTGCCGCAAAGGACGTGTTGCTCTGCTCTACGACGAATTTCCGCGCAAGCAAGCACGCGGCGTATATTCTGACGATGGAGAACATACCGTTTTCAAAGCATTGGAACCGGATTCCGCTGTACTTGCGGGAGAGGTATCACGGCAACAGCGAGTTGTGCGAGATATCCATCAACCGCAACGAATATTCCCGAGCGAGGCGGGCGATTTCTAAACTGGAGCCGTGCTTTTTCAATCGGCTGTGCATCAATGTCATTTAAGTTAAGTGAAAGGAACGAACAATCTCCGTGTGAGGGTAAGGCGCTATTGCCGTCGTACACGGAGATTCGTTTGTTCCAAATATAAGATTGAATAAAGATTGATTTCCGTGCAATCAAAGGTGGAATTTATCCGTCAAATGCGCTATGATAATGCATAGCGTATTTTTTGTTATATATATGCGAGAGGCAGTTGTTTTGGAGACGAATGAAAGAAAAGAAAATGGGTTGCAGTCATATCTGTCGCCGCTTGCGGTATGGGCGCTGGCGTTCGGCAGCGCGGTAGGCTGGGGGGCGTTTGTGATGCCCGCGAATACGTTTTTACCGATCGCGGGTCCTATAGGAACGGTCATCGGGCTTTTGCTCGGGGCGGTTGTTATGTACTTAATCGGCGTCAACTACGCCTATATGATGAACCGGATTGCCGACTGCGGCGGAACGTATTCCTATACCAAGGAGGCGTTCGGCTACGACCACGCGTTTTTGGCGGCGTGGTTTTCCATTCTTGTTTATATCGCGATCATTTGGGCGAACATGACGGCGATCGCACTGATCGGCAGGAACATGTCCGGGGATACGTTTACGTTCGGCTTCCATTATACGCTTGCCGGGTTCGACGTGTATTTCGGCGAGATCCTCGTGGAAATTGCGGTCCTTGTTTTTTGCGGCGCATTCTGCGCTTTCCGAAAGCAGATAGCGGCGGGGATTCAGACGGTCTGCGCCGTCGTTCTGATCGGCGGGATTGTGATATCATTTTTTATCATTATGTCGAAATGCGGCGGCACGGTCGCACAGGAGCCGGCGTATGCGCCCGAGAAGAATCCCGTTTTGCAGGTTTATAACATTATAGCGCTCGCTCCGTGGGCATTTATCGGTTTTGAAAACATTTCCCACTCGACGCAGGAATTTAAGTTTCCACTTAAAAAATCCCTCCACATCCTGTTTTTCGCGGTGCTTGCCGGGTTTATCGCGTATGCGGCGCCCAGCATTGTAGCGGCGAACGTACGTCCCGCGCGCTATGCGAACTGGTTTTCCTATATCGCCTCCATCGAAAGGCTTAGCGGTATAGAAAGCATGCCGGTATTCTATGCGGTGCGTACCTATATGGGGCAGTACGGGAGCCTGATTTTGACCCTTGTATTGGTTTCGGCGATCCTTACCGGCTTGATCGGCAACATGACCGCGTTAAGCCGTCTGATGTACGCGTTGGCAAAAGAGGAGATTCTTCCGGCATGGTTTGCAAAGGAAAGCAAAGACGGCGTGCCGAAGAACACGATCCTTTTTATCGTGGCAATTTCCGCGCTGGTTCCGTTCGTCGGCAGGTCGGCGATCGGCTGGATCGTGGATGTAACGACGGTCGGCGCTTCGGTCGCATACGGCTATACTTCCGCAGCGGCTTACCGCAGGGCGAAGACGGACGGCGAAGTGAAGGTACAGGCGTGCGGGATTTTCGGCGTGGTGATGAGCGTTTTCTTCACGATGTTTTTGCTTGTTCCCAATCTGTGGTCGGTTTCGGCGCTTGCGGCGGAGAGTTACCTGATCCTCGCCGTATGGGGCGCACTTGGATTCGTCTTTTTCCGCGTCGCCTTTGCAAAAGACGAGGGGCGGCGGCTCGGCAAGTCCACCGTCGTCTGGGTGGCGCTTTTATTCATGATTTTTTTCACGTCGCTGATGTGGCAGAGGCAGGCGATCCATACGAAGACGCGGGCGGTCATTGACGATATCGGCACGTTCTTCGGCAATGAACTTGCCGACGTGGGCGTGGAGCGTTCGAAGGCGCAGATGGAGAAGGAGGAGGTATATTTAAGCGGCCAGATGGATACAGTCAATGACGCGCTGCTTTCGGACAGCATCGTGCAGATGATCCTGATCACTGTGGGACTGGCGATCCTTTTTAACGTATATACGCTGATGCAGGGCAGAGAAAAGCGGCTGGAGCTGGAGAAACTTCAGGCGGAGGAGAACAGCAGGGCGAAGAGCACGTTCCTGTCAAATATGTCGCATGACATCCGTACGCCGATGAACGCGATCATCGGATATATCAATCTGGCAAAAGAAGAGGATCTGGATGTCGACGGGATGCGGACGTATATGAGCAAGATCGAAAGTTCGAGCCACCATCTTCTGGCGCTTATCAATGACGTTTTGGAAATGAGCCGGATCGAGAGCGGCAGAATGGATCTCGAAGAAGTGAATACGGACCTCGTGGCGACCATGGATTCCGTCAGGGATATGTTTGCGACGCAGATGGGGGAAAAGCATATCGAATACACGGTTACGTGTGAGAACCTGGCGCACCGGGCGGTGCTTTGCGATAAGAACCGGCTGAATCGGGTGCTTTTGAACTTAATCAGCAATGCCTATAAGTTCACGCCGAAAAAAGGCAAGGTCACGGTAACGCTGACGGAATTGGAGGAAGAAGGCGAAGGGAAGTCGCATTACCGCTTAAGCGTCAAGGACAGCGGGATCGGCATGTCCGAGGAGTTTGCGGCGAAGGTATTTGAGGCGTTTGAACGCGAGCGCAATTCGACGGTCAGCGGCATACAGGGCACGGGGCTTGGCACGGCGATCACGAAAAGCATAGTCGATCTGATGGGCGGCACGATAGACGTTGTGACCTCGCCGGGCAGAGGGTCGGAGTTCATCGTGGACGTTGCGTTCAAGCACGGCGACGACAGCATTATCGGAAAGCAGAAAAAGGTGCTGGCGAAGGCGTCAGATATGGCGTATTTTGCCGGAAAGCGCGTGCTGCTGGCAGAAGATATGGATATCAACCGCGAGATCGCGAGCCGTCTGTTAAAACGGATGGGATTTACGGTAGAAACGGCGTTGAACGGATTGGAAGCCGTCGGCATGGTTAAGACAAATGATCCGGGGTATTACGACGCGGTGCTGATGGATATTCAGATGCCGGTCATGGACGGATATCAGGCGACCGGGGCGATCCGCGAACTGGATGTTGCGGGGCGTTCGGATGTGCCGATCATCGCGATGACGGCGAATGCGTTTTCCGAAGACGTACAAAAAGCGTTGGACGCGGGAATGAACGCTCATGTGGCGAAGCCCATCGACGTCAAGGTGCTGACGGCGACATTGGAGGAAATACTTTCGGGGGGGCGAATGAGAACGCAAGTTCGTTCGTCGCTTCCCGATGAGATAGGGTAGTTTTTGTATGGAGAAAAGGCAGCAGTACAGACAGGGCGCGAGGGATGGAATCCCGATCGCGCTCGGCTATTTTGCGGTATCATTTGCGTTCGGAATGATGGCGGTGACGGGCGGGCTGTCCGCATGGGAGGCGTCGCTCATCTCGCTGGTGAACGTGACGTCGGC
Organism: uncultured Lachnospiraceae bacterium; assembly: GCA_905236585.1. Taxonomy (GTDB): domain Bacteria; phylum Bacillota; class Clostridia; order Lachnospirales; family Lachnospiraceae; genus RGIG4930. The sequence continues at coordinate 18 of CAJOQZ010000173.1, read as the reverse complement.
GGGGCAGTTCGCGGGATT